>CANBQQ010000334.1 GCA_947371715.1 Flavipsychrobacter stenotrophus | reverse complement strand
AACACAATGAATCTTGGCGATCCATATTTCACACCATTCTGGGAAGCGGCCGAAGAACTGGGTTGCAGCATATTTGTGCACCCGTGGGAGATGATGGGTGAAAAAGAAATGACAAAATATTGGTTGCCATGGCTGGTGGGTATGCCTGCAGAAACCAGTCGCGCTATATGCTCAATGATATTCAGCGGAGTGCTGGAACGCCATCCTAAACTGCGTGTGGCCTTTGCTCATGGTGGTGGTAGTTTCCCACTCACTATTGGCCGTATAGAACATGGGTACAATGTGCGCCCCGACTTGTGTGCTGTAGACAACCCCGTGAATCCGCGCGACTATATTGGTAAGTTCTGGATAGATGCACTGGTACACGACCCTAAGGCTTTAGACTTTGTCATTGACATAATGGGCACTGATAAAATATGTATGGGAAGCGACTATCCTTTCCCACTTGGCGAGCATCATCCGGGGCTGCTTATAGAAAGCATGAATTATACAAGAGAACTAAAAGAAAAGCTACTCTTTAAGAATGCCATGCAATGGCTGGGTAAGGCATAACGCATTAAGCAATGCTACTACCAACATACATTAGATTTGACAACTTTCTAAAAAGTTGTCAAATCTTTTAAACGACATGGCGTGTACTATTATTAATCTTCTCTTTTAAAGAGCGGCAACCCTACTCTCTCTGCTGTCACATCTGCAAGCTTATCACCACCGTCAGTGAACGGCCAAACATACAGCGCTTTAATTTCATGATCTTTTTGTATTGTGCGGATAGCATCAAGTGTGAGCTTAAGGGCAATACCTTTATGCCGGTATTCTTCCAGCACTAATGCAGAGCACAGATAAATTGCATCATACTTTTCACCCGGCAATGTTTGTTCCAACAGCTGGCGTTCAGAGATAGTATGCGTTATAAAATCCTGCATCACCTTGGTGGTAGTAGGTATCAATAGAATCCACGCTATGGGACCATCTCCTTCATTATATTCCGACAAAGTTGCCGGACTTACCTGTTCCAGCTGTTCCCGTTCCTTTTCAGTTACACTTATCTGGTCGGGATCGGTACGGTAAGAAAATACCTCATCTGCCAGTTGTATCATTCGCTCAAAGTTACTTTGCGGCATAGGGTCAGTTTTGTTTTGCGTTTCCTGTTAGTAAGGTTCGTAAATCATCGGTTATAGCAGCTGTTTTACGTGTATCATAGTTGAAGCAGGCCATACCGGTTTTGCAATGGGCTATATCCTTTACAACGCCATTGCGCATGGTAGTAATGTGATAAAGCAGATCGAAGGAAACTGTGCCTAATTCTTCGGCATATATTTTTACAGTGAGGGTGTCACCATAAAAGGCTTCCCCTTTGTAAGCGATCATCACATCGGCCATTATGAGGCTGGTACCGGCCGCATTCAGTTCGGTATACCCGTATGCTTTCAGTATCAGCATTCTGGCTTCATGCACAATACTCAATATGGCATCGTTCCCTACATGGTTACCATAATTAATATCACCAATGCGCACGGGTATTGTGGCTATATATAGTTCTTTGGTATCAGGAAATTTGATCTTTACTCTTGCCATCAGACAGAAAATAGAAAATGAGGAGGGTTGAGATATGATTGTATATCTTTCCAAAAACAAAGTAACTGCAAAAAAAGTCATCCGCAATTTTTAATCGATTATTTTTGCAACTTGCCTGCGGTAAGTACGCGATACTATGCAGGCACAATAATATAATGTTATGAAAATAATATGCATAGGGCGCAACTACGCCGACCACGCCAAGGAACTAAAAAACGATTTACCAACAGAACCGGTTATCTTCATGAAACCCAAGAATGCATTGTTGCATCCGGGAAAGCCGTTCTACTACCCCGAATTCAGCAAAGACATGCACTATGAGTGCGAGGTAGTGGTAAAGATGGCTAAGAATGGTAAATTCATTCAGGAGAAATTTGCCCATAAATATTATAACGAAGTGAGTCTGGGTATAGACTTTACGGCCCGCGATGTGCAGAACGAATTGAAAAAGAAGAGCCTGCCATGGGAAATAGCGAAAGCTTTTGATGGATCTGCCGCCGTAGGAACTTTTGTTGCCCTGAATGAAGAAACCGTAATGAGCGATCTTGATTTCCAATTGAAGCTAAATGACGAAGTGGTGCAGGACGGCCATACCCGCGACATGATCTTTAATATCAATGCAATAATTGCCTATACATCACGCTACTTCACGCTTAATATAGGAGACCTTATTTATACAGGTACACCCGCAGGTGTAGGCCCTGTAAAAGTTGGCGACAAACTGGAAGGCTATCTTAAGGGAGAAAAACTACTTGAAGTAAGCATCATGTAATCATTGATAGCATATCTGCTGCCCCATGAACGTACAATTAGAAGAAGGCTGGAAGGAAGAATTGAAGGAAGAGTTTAATAAACCCTACTTTCTTAAAATAGTTAATTTCCTGAAGGAAGAAAAGACCGCAGGTAAGATCATCTATCCGCCCGGCAAGCAAATATTCAATGCTTTTGACCATACCCACCTTGACAATGTCAAAGTAGTGATCATAGGCCAGGATCCATACCATAATCCCGGACAGGCAATGGGCCTTTCATTTTCTGTACCAGAGGGTGTGAAACCTCCGCCGTCTTTAATGAACATTTTTAAAGAATTACAGACGGACCTTGGCATTGCCCAGCCTGCAAGCGGCGACCTTACAAAGTGGGCCGATCAGGGTGTGTTATTGCTGAATGCATCACTAACTGTAGAGGCAAACACACCTATGTCGCATAGTCAGCTAGGCTGGCATATTTTTACCGACGAGGTGATCAAACATGTATCAAAAGTGAGGCCGCATGTAGTTTTTATCCTGTGGGGAAAGTTTGCGCAGAATAAAGAAGTATTGATAGATACCACAAAGCATAAGGTCATAAAATCTGCTCACCCTTCTCCTTTGTCGGCATACAATGGCTTTTTCGGCAGTGCACCGTTCAGCAAAACCAACTTGTGGCTGCACGAGCAAGGTATTGCATCAATAGACTGGGCACTGTAGAAGGAATTTGCAGTATTCATAACCCAAATGCGGTAACTTTGTAAGCCATTCAGGATAAATGATTTCCAAACGAACAACATGCACTGCTGTAGTGAAGAAAGCATCAACTATAAATAATGAAATTGATCCAAAACATACTGGGTAAAATTTTTGCAATGTATGCCGCATTGATGTTTGTGGCTACTATGCTGTTTGTACTGATACCGGTATGGATCATTTCTCTGTTACCGGAGCCACGACGGGCGCGGGTACTACATCCCGTTTTCAGGCTATGGATGGGCATCTATATGCCGCTTGTATTTTGCCCGGTAACACGCAGAGGAAAAGACAAATTCAAAAAGGGAGAAAATTATGTGGTGATCCTTAATCACAACAGCTTTATGGATGTACCTGTCTCCTCACCATGGATACCGGGGCCTAACAAAACGCTGGCAAAGATGGAGATGTCGCGTATACCGCTATTTGGCGCTATATATAAGGCAGGATCTATACTAGTAGATCGCAAAAGCGACCAGAGCCGCAGAGGTAGTTTTGGTAAAATGCAGGAAACGCTGGAGCAGGGAACGAATCTATGTTTGTACCCGGAAGGTACCCGAAACAAAGGCGGCCAACCCATGCAGCAGTTTTTTGACGGTGCATTTCGTACCGCGGTAAAAGCACAGAAACCTATTATGCCGGGCGTAATATTCAACACTGCCAAAGTGCTGCCCGCAACCAAGACATTCTGGATGCGCCCCCACCCAATACAAATACATTTTCTAGACCCTATACCCACAACAGGCCTAACTGTCGATGACATACCGGCGTTGAAAGAACGCCTGTTCACCATTATGGAAACCTATTATATCAATCACAAAAAGTAAGAATGACATTCAGCATTATAGGATCAGGTAATATAGCCTGGTTTTTCGGGAAGAGATTAGCAGCGGGAGGCCACCAATGCAAAGGTGTTTATGGCCGTAATGCAACAGCGGTAAAAGAGCTTGCAGATGGATTGTTATCTAACAGATTTGGTACCATAAGTGATATACGTGATGAGGACGCCGATGTGTGCTTTCTTGCCGTCTCAGACGCCTCGATAGAAGAAGTAGCGAAACAATTACATTTCAAAAAGACAATATTGGTACACATGTCGGGCGCACAGCCGTTGGACATTATAAAAGATGCAGCTAAAGACCATGCAGTGCTTTGGCCTGTATATTCCATTCTAAAAAACAATACTCCGGGACACAGGGAAATACCTATTGCGTGGGAGGTATCATCTGACAGGGCCAAGCGCTTTGTACTGGAGATGGGCCATGCTATTACAGACAACCTTTTTGAAGCAAAAGATGCGCAGCGTAAGTGGCTACACCTATCGGCTGTGATGACCAACAACTTCATCAATCACCTGCTGGCTATCAA
>CANBQQ010000333.1 GCA_947371715.1 Flavipsychrobacter stenotrophus | reverse complement strand
GGAATATCCAGTGGCGAGGGTCGTCAAGGAAATGCATTTTGATAGCCTTTATACTTTGCGATTTGCCAAGATCTATCGTAGCCACCATAGGTACATTATAGAAACACAGCCAGTTAAAACTAAAGTCGTTATACCCCGGATTGCCATCTGCCAAAGTTCTATTGCCCTTGGCAGGATAATCTTCAGCAAATGGATATTGCAACGCAACCGTGGCCCCGATCGCCTTAGTTGGGGTTACTCCTCCCTTTAAGATCTCTGCCCACTCGGCAGCATATTTATCAGGAGTCAAACCACCTTCCGACAATTCTGTCACGCCTGCTTTATTACAGTTATCTATAAATGCGCGCAGGTGTTTCGGATCCCTGAATTTCCCTTTGGGTACCCATTCACCATTATTTTCTTTCTCAAAGATGCCGTGCTTCTCTATACCATAAAACTTTGCCTGCTGCAGCACTGTGTATTCCAGCGATAACCTCGCCTTCATTACCCGGTCTTGTAGTGTTGGATTGTTCTCCACCTCTCCCTCAGCCAGGTCGAAGATGGTACCGTATTGCTCGATCAGATCTGGAGTGAGGTAAGATTTATATTCATTTACAGGGTTGCCGTAAATGTCTAGTTTACGATGTGATGCCAACATTTTTTCCTGCATAATGTTGATATAGGCAAGCAGGTTCTTACTAGCTTTCGGGCCATAATAGTTGGTCATAAAATCAACCGTAAGTTTCTTCACATCAGCCTTACTATCAGCCAGCAGCTTAGCTTCCAGGTAGCTTCTCAACTCAGCCCATTCACCATATGTATCTCCGCTTCCTTGTGCAAATATTCCCTTCACACCATTATCCTTCATATACTGTATGTTGGGCTGCAGCGTATGCAGATTAGGGAAAGGTGCCAGGTAATTAGTGAACTGGGTGATGTAGTCCCAAACAAAAATGTTTGGTGTCAGCACGGCCCACCCCTTAATATCTGTCCTGAACTGTGCTGCACTACCTTCTTCACTTAATGGCTTATCTCTGTAGGCCTCTATATTACTAAGAAAGATGTATACGTTGGAAGCCGGCTTTAAACTTTTGGGAGCTTTATGTGTATAGGCATATGCAAGTGTAGTGATCTTCTTATCAGGAAAATTGCCTGCTACCTTGTTCACAAACTTGATCAATGAACCCGCCGGTGTACCCTGTTCATCATTTACAGGTTTACACTTATCACATTCGCAGTACCCAATATCATCATTCTGACTCACCGACCAATAGATGGCATCAGGATTATCAGAGATCCTCTTCTTCAGATCAGCAACAACTATCTTATATACCTCATCATTACCCAGGCACAATTGCGATGGTTGACGAACGCCCTTTACCAGTGCATAGTACTCCGGGTGGGACTTGAAGTATATTGCAGGAGGCACAAGCTTATTGTAAGAATGTCCCCATAAGCCCCAGAGATCTTCGAACTTCTGTAGTCTGTTCCACTCCAGGTATTCAGCATCAGCCGAGGCCGGATAATAGCACTCACGGTATTCGAACTGAGGCTTTACCTCTTCATGCAGCACAGGGATTTTTATTGTTGACGTTGATGGAACAAAAGCCGGAACATTAGCCAATTTCTTACAGCCCATGCTGTTTTCGAGCAACGCATAAACGCCATAGATAAGACCTTTCCCGCTACCACCCATTATAAACAGGTCTTTACCCCTTGTCTCCAGCAAGTAAGCTTCAGCCGCCAGTTTACCGGGGTGCATTCTATCTCCCTTTTGCGTGTGGCCCAGGTATAAAGCAGCATTGCCGGCATTCGCGTCTCCGCGAACTACCGGCAATTGAGCTCCTGATATTTGTTGTATATAATTCTGTAGCACCTTTGCCGATCTCTGCTCAAGAGCAGATGGCTGCGATGGGATAACTATTTTATATTCAGATACCTTGTTGTTGACCAATACTATTTCCTGAGAACGACTGCCGCAGGAGTTAAGTATCAGAAGTATGATAAAGTATCCGCAGAGCCATTTTCTGTTCATAGTATTTCAATTAAAACCTCCTCAGCAATTGCAGGTAGAAGTCGTACTGGTTATGATAAGTAGGGTCTGCCACTTTTTCATTATTAACAAAAACAGCATCGGTATACTTCTGGTTGTACCATGAGAAGAACATACCAATGGTAGTTCTGTGTTTTATCTGCTTGGTATAACCTGCGCCACAACTTACTGTAGGATACGACAAAAGTTGTGCCAATGCATAGTTACGACTAAAATCATCGGGAGCGGTACCATAACCTGCTATTGCAGAGAACCAGTCTCCGTGCGTGACAGGATTCATGTAATAACGTGCTGACAAAATTACAGAATAGTAGTTAGGCTGTGTGGTAGCGGCGCTTGCCAGACTAGCTGCAGACAAGTTAGTGTTCAGGTTGATGTAGTATCCACGCAGGTTGAAATAGAAATCCTTGTACTCCTTGGCAACTGATGCCAGGAAAGACAATGTAGTACCACTATCCGCCTTCAGGTAACGAACACCCAACTCGCCATCATAACCGTGCTTAAAGCTATGGAAGATCGAATAACCCAACTTAAACTGAGGGAAGATGATACCATTTGGAGAATAAGAGGCTACACCGTAGGAATACCACTTCGGCGTGTGATTGTATATTGCGTCCGCTTCAAACTGGAAACCTGTTCCGTTCTGACGACCGGCATAGTTAATACGCCCTGTTATAGAACCTCGCTTTATTCTGCGGGTATATTGTACGGTAGCTATATGGTTAATAGACGGCGCATAGTCGAACTTAGACCTAAGGTAAGCTACCCCCCACTGATTCCTTAGCCTGCGGCTGAACAAGTAGTTGGTATAGTCCTGGTACTTAGGGTCAAGGTTAGCCATCTTTGTCAGCGTATCGGCAGTCAACCACGCTTCTTCCCACTTCAACTGATTTTCGTAGATCACGGCCCTCTTCAACAGGAAGTAAGGCTTATCAGGGTAAGCACGGCGACCACGGGCAATCAATGACAACGCCGTATCGTACTGCTTTTGATCGTTGAGAATGTTGATAGCGTAAAACAATGTGTTCGAATCTATAGGCGAAGCTTCCAGTGCTTTGTAATATTCACCTAACGCACTATCAGCCATATTTGCTGCCATGTACTGGCGACCTGAGCCTTGCAGCTGGTCTATGTACGCATCGCGGAAACGAATATTGTAAGGAAACTGACCATGAAGTGCACCCGTTATGGCATATGCTTCCTGATATTTATGGGCATCGCTGTAAATGGCAGCTTTCTTAAACAACAGGTCTTTTGAATCCGGATAATAATGTAACGCCTGATCTGCATAAACGATTGCAGAGTCATATTGCTTGAAGGCGGTTTCAATATTTATGATATAATTCAAGGCATCCAGGTTATCCGGCTGCTTTTCCAATACTTCTTGTAGAATTGTTTTGGTACTTGAGTAGTCATCATAAGCAAGCGACTGTCGGCCTGCTGCCAAAGACTGCTCCACAAAGCTGTTCAGGTAGTGGCGCTTGTCAGGATAACGCTGCAAGAGGTCTCTTGAAATCTGTGCAGCTTCTGCGTAGTGCTGATAAGTTTCCAGAACGCCTGCCTTCTTATACAACAAGCCTTCATCGCCGGGATAATAAGTTAACGCCTCATCTATAACATGCAGGGCGTCGTCATACCTCTTCTGCTGAGAGTAAGCGTTTACCATCATTGATGTGGCCTGCTTGTCTGAATGGTCGTACTGTAAGACAGTCTTCAGATCGCTTATCGCACTGTCATATTCCTGCTCAGCAATATATGCCTTCGCGCTCTGTGTTCTCAGTTCTATGAAATTTGCTTTATTGTCCGGGGTTGGATTTTGTCTGTACACACCCTCTGCCAGCTTTGACGCAAGACCATAGCTCTTCAAGTTTGTAAGGATACCCATCTTCTTAATAGTCAGATCTTTATCGCCGGGGTATTTTTTCAAACCTGTATTTACCCATGTCAGTGCATCTTCAGAAAGGCCACGGCTGTTGGCAATGTTTACAACATAGTTCAATGCGTCGCGGTTACCCGGTTCTTTCTCCAACACACCCTGAAACTGCAGGTACGGATCGGAGTTCATGTAATACCTACCCGCCTGCATACGCATGTATGGTCCGAGCTTTCTTACTTCCGGATCGTTAGGATATAGCTTTTCAAGATTCTGTATTACTTCGATCGCATCGACATAACGATACATAGCCTCAAGGATACCTACTTTCTTGATCATGAACTCATAGGAACTAGGAGACGCCTGTAGCGCACGATTGGTAAATGCCAGTGAACTTACGTAGTTACCAGATCTTACATCAAGATTATATACAGCCTGTATTGCTTCTTTGTTCAAAGGATCCTGCTCCAGCACAGCTTCATAGGAACGCTTTGCGATGTCAATGTAACCCTTGTGAGAATACTGACGTGCGAGTGTTAATTTATATTCCAG
>CANBQQ010000332.1 GCA_947371715.1 Flavipsychrobacter stenotrophus | reverse complement strand
GCCTTTCTTATCCTTACTACAATAGCTTTTATAGTTTCTGTATCTTTTGTTTGGCTTTTATGTTGCCGTCTTTGTCATATATCAGTACTATATAACTGCCGGCGGGTACTGAGCTCATGGCGTAAGTAGCATTGCCATTTTGAGTTGGTTGTATGTTTGCTGCAATGTTCCTGCCCATTATGTCATAGATCATTATCAGGTCAGTACTTTCCACACCGGCAACCGTAATATTATCCTGCACCGGATTTGGGAAGATATTGATGGTACCGCTATGGCCAATCTGTGTAACACCCAGGGTAGCATTTCTTCCGAATGAATATTGGTAGTTAAAAATAGCCCTGTTTGGTGCGGCTACGCTGGTCGTCTTTCTCCCCGCACTGTCTATAGCACCAATAGTATCTGCAGATGCGAGATGGCCTATATTGAATACAAGACCAATAGCCACATCGGCAGTGAGTGTATCTCCCTGGCCATACATATAATCAAATGTATCGGTAGCTGCATAGATGATATCCAGTGTGCCACAGCTAGGCGTTAGTTGGTCTGGTCCGAAATTGTCCTTCCTGAAAAATGCTTTTGCACGCAGGTCAGTAGAGCTCATTGCCAGGTAAGCAGCACTATACATTGTTCCGGCAGCAGATACTACCGTATTGTTGCCTATGTTAGGTAGTTGCGCTTCGATAGTATTTTTAGTACTGAAATTCGAACTTTGATTCACATCATTGTCCGGATCTACAGTTCTCAGGTAATAGACATTGTTGCGCGGGGTAGATGCCAGATTAGTGAGCGTAATCTCTACATTAAAGTAAGTATTGCCCGAATCTACCGTTGTCACCTGCTGCACGGCAACACTGTCAAACATTCCCTGCCACGTGCCCGTTGCTGTTACACCTGTATTGCTATAGGCCACATTGCCGCCGGGAATGCGTGATGTAGGTACATGAGTATAAACACTGTTATAGCCCAGCGTATCCAGCGTACTTGTGGCACTGTCGTAATAAGTAATCGGAACCATGCCCGTGAAAATATTGGCAGTATCATAGAACGTAGTACCCGGCGCCATCATATTGTGCTCGTTCCAGTTATTGGCTTGCATACCGTCGGCCATTATGCTCCAACCTTCCTGAGGAATGCCGGGTACAAAGAAGTCTCCGAAAAACGGAGGCGTACCAATGGTCCAACCATCCCTTGCAGGATCGGCGACGAACCCTAACCTTGTTGAGTCCATGTGAAGAATAGTATCACATATATTATACAGACCGGAAGTGCCTGGGGCAACATTGGTCACATAACCTGCAGGCGCTCCTGTACTTGTACCAAACGCACCGTTCCAGTTCACACCTACTTCTACATAATTCCCCTTAAGGAATACATTGCAGTTGACCAATTGCGCCTTTGCCCCTGCTGTCACAAAAAGCGAAAGGGCTATTAATCCCAATGAACGTAAAGACCTTACCATATATTTTTTATTAACTTTCGGATAATAGACACAATATATAAATAATTGGTTGGTATTTTATGGTAAATAGATTTACAAAATAGAGTATGTATGCCATTACATCCAAAAATGGCAGCTGGCCAAATAAAGAAAGGCAACCAATATGGTTGCCTTTCTTCTTGTGTTTTCAACTACTACATAGCATGGCTATGAAGATGATATTATTAGAGGGACTGTAAAAAGGCCAGTAGTGCTTTTCTATCTGTTTTAGACAATTGAGTAAACTTATCACGGCTCTGCTGCGATTCTCCGCCATGCCAAAGTATAGCTTCGGTGATAGTCCGTGCACGGCCATCGTGCAGGTAATAAGGTGTACCGTTGTTCTTTTCAAACATACCTAATCCCCACAATGGTGGTGTGCGCCAGTCGGTGCCTGATGCCTGGTAGTCGGGGCGGTTATCGGCAAGACCCGCGCCCATATCATGTATCAGCATATCGGTATACGGGTGTATGCGCTGGCTGCTGAGCGCAGGCAGGTTTACATTGATGCCGGTGTACATAGTAGGTATATGACAACCACTGCAATTCAGTTGTTTGAATATAACTTCCCCGCGCTTTACCGTTTCGTTGTTGGTATTCCTGCGGGCAGGCACAGACAACGTACGGATGTAGAACGTTACCGCATTCAGCACAGAGTCTGCCAGGTCTATACTTTCTCCATCTGGTACAAAGCTGAACTGAGACTGCCCATGTACACTCTTCAATGGCTGCACATAGCTGGTAAGGCCCATGTCCTGCTGAAATGCTGTAGCTACCTGTACCAACAGATCAGAGGTATTGGCTTTCTTACCAAACCGACCTATTTCTCTTTGCCTGGTGTATGGGTTGTACACATAGTTGGTGCGCCCCCTTATTCCGTCGCCGTTGGCATCGGTAGGGTCGGCAAAAGACTTAATTGTTGACTCCGGAATGTTCTCTAATAACCCCAGTCCAAATACCGGCGGACCAAGACGTGGAGAGGTCATATAGTTGGCGGGCAGTGGTATGTAAGGATTAGTAAGTGCATAGGTAGGATGGCGTAGGAACGCCTCATCTCCATCAGGAAATGAGAACGCCTGTTCTGTATAAGTGAGATCTACGTGCACTTCAGGTTGCACACCATACAGGCCCACATTCTGTAGCTGTCCGCCAAACCCCGGTGCCGATACAGGCCCGCCATGTTCATCTTCACCAGGTATGCTTATACGCATAAGTAATGACGAGCCAACTCCGCCAAAGGTTGGCAGGCCGAAGCCATCATTGTGATGACAATTGGCGCACGATGAGTTGTTGTATATAGGGCCCAGTCCGCCAAAGCGTGGTGCCGGGGCAGCAACAAACGGTTGTTCAAAAAACTTGTCGCCCAGTTCATGTATACGCACATCATGCTCACTGAGTGCCGGTATAACGCCGGTAACTGCACTCGATCCTTCATCAAGAAAAGTAGCCATTCCACCCGACAGTCGCGGGTCGAACTTGCTGTCATCATCGAGTACTGATGCATTGGGCTTGCGGCACATTGTAGCACCAATAACCAGTAATGCACAACCCGCTATCACAAATAGTTTCTTCATTTCAATATCGTTGTTTTATCACTAGTCAGTTACATAAGTCTGCACATAGGTCTTTGCATCGCCATCAAGGGTAGCCTGTAGTGTATTCATAGCATTCATTGCGTTCTGTAACTGTGTACGCTGTGTATGTATAGCTGTTTCAAAAGGCACAGTAACATTACCAAGTGCAGTTATGGCAGCTGTGAATTGTTCCTTGATCTTATTATCCAGCGACAGATTTCTTGCGGCAATGAATTTGCTCAGGCTGGCGCCGGATGCACCATTGTAGTTACACAGGTAAACGTTCTGTGCACCACGCATGTTATTGGTAAAGTCGGTAATAGAGTTGTGAGAGAAAGGAGATTCTGTTTTGGTAGAGTCTACTTCTGTGAATGGGTCGAAGATCTTTCCGCCGCCTACTTCACCACAAATATCGCTCATGCCTGCAAGTATGGCCAGCATTGCTTCTTTACGTGATGTGTAGCGGGTTGATCCTTCACCGGCAGTAAGCATCAGCGACTGAAAGTTGCCGCCGGAAGTTGCCCAGCTATTATTCAATGCAGTTACATTATTCACCACATCCTGTGCCAGACCTACCATATATTGTTTTTGCCTGGCTGTAATTGATGTAGCTGTAGACCTGCCACCCTGACCCCATAGTATAAACTCCAGTGGGTGAAAACCGCGCAATGCCTGATTGAGATTCTGTATAGTTGTTGGTGTGAATGATGTGCTGTTGGCAGTGAAAGAGTCCAGCTGCAGGTGATCTACAGGCCATGTATCCATATTGGGATCATAGTTCTCATCAGATACCGGCCCCATCAAAAAGCCTTCACACTGCTCCCAGGCGCTACGCACATCGCGCCATGCGGTGCGGGCCGCTTCAAGGTTAGCTTCTGTTGGTGATGTGTTGAGAGTGGTAATAGCAGTATTTAACACTGTAGCCTTGGCCTGTAGCGTAGCATACTGCGGTAATGCGGTCTTATTTACGAAGTCGGTAATTACTTCTTTACTGGTAACGGAGGTATTGCTGTTGTTTTCAGATTTTTTGCAGGCAAACAGGCTGACAGATGCTGCCGCAATAATTAAGAATGAACGTTTCATATATTGGTATTCAGTTTTATGGTGAGATTGTTATTAGAGATATGCGTTGGTAATTCTATCATGTTTTTTTCGGCAGGACCTTTCATAACCACACCGGTCTTGCTAAACTGGCTGCCGTGCAGTGTGCAGTAATAAGAGTTTCCTGTTTTTGTAAGGGGCTGGCTGGCGTGGGTGCACTTCAGCACAAGCACCTTAAAGCTACCGTCGGGGTTCTTTTGTACCGCCAGGTCATAGTTGTAGTTGTGCACGCGCACCAACTTATAATCTGCCTGCGCAAACTCCGCCAGTGGAATGATGACGTTGTTATCCGTAGCGCCTGTTTTTATAAC
>CANBQQ010000331.1 GCA_947371715.1 Flavipsychrobacter stenotrophus | reverse complement strand
GGTTTCTACCGCCTCAACACCCGTGTTCATTGGCAATACCTTATCGTAACCAAAGAACTTAGTGATAAACTCTTCATATTCACCCAGCACGTCATTATGAAATGCACGTGAAGTGAGGGTCAGTTTTTGAGCCTGCTCCAGGAAAGCCTCTATGATACGAGGGTGACAATGCCCCTGGTTGATAGCGGAATACCCCGAAAGGAAGTCATAATATCGCTTATCATCAACATCCCATACAAACACACCCCGGCCTTTTTTAAGCACAACAGGCAGCGGATGATAGTTATGTGCACCGTATTGTTCTTCTTTTTCGAGGAAATATTGAGTAGATGATGTTAAATGAGTAGTTGCTTGCATGTGGCAAATTTACAGATTAAAGGCTAAAATACCATACCGCTATATATTATAGCTATAGATAAAACCTATAAATGACAAATGTAAAGGTGGCCAAAAACTGGTCGAAGTTATCTCTTTGCCTAAGACGTCTAAAAGACAACCGGCCCGAGGGTTGTTGGTAAGAAGACCAGCAACGGCGATAAAATGTCAGTTAGTTAAGGTGCAGATAGCATGTCATGATGCCGAAGGTATCAGATGTCTGTAGAAAATTAAATACTAATGTGGAAACGATGCCGAAGGTATCGGACGTCTAATTAAGCAAACTTCTCTTAACTAAATGACATTGACCTGAAGGTCGTGGCAACTAATAACTACAATACGAATTGCGAAAGGCTGCGACAGGTACTAAAACAAAACCGCCGTTCAAACATTTGAACGGCGGCTATAAATTACTTCTTTGAAATATTAATTGGTTCGTTCCCATACGGTTGTACGCCCTATAAGCGAAATGCCAACATATCCCCTTACATCCAGCTTATCACCCTTGTAAGTGATCTTGCAGCTGTAAGTCTTACCATTTTTAGGGTCGTAGATCTCACCATCATTATAGGTCTCTTTATCATCGATCTTAAAGTGCTTCAGGAGCACGATCCCCAGCAGCGGCACTTTTTTCAACGCATCCTTAGGATTCTTGTCATCCATCTTAGGCACGCCGTTTCTGAGTGGTTCCTTAAGCCATACAATTTTACCCCAAAACTTACCATCAGTAGCCTTGTATATTTCCACCTTGGCCGTCTTTTCTTCATTGTACCACAGTCCCTCTATCTTGTCTTTTTGAGCAAATGCAGAAAGGCCTGTACTGAGGATCATACTCAATATCAGAACCGCGTGCATTGAAAAACGTTTGATCATAACTGTTAGTTTAAATGGTTAGTAATCGCTGAGATAAATATAAAAAATATTTCCGAAATCCCTAAGCCTTTGCCTTCGGAATATCTTCTGCATAATCATCACTGTGCGGGGTCTGCATAAAAAGCGTATTCAGGTCATCAGGCAACGCAGTCAGCTTTCTTTGTACCGTATCTATCCACGCACCGTCTACATTAATAATGGCCGCCTTTGTATTGTCACTCCTATATATCTCATGCCGTATGGACCACCGCGATCCGTCTGCACGACTCTTAGTAAGTTCGCACGTAACACGCACTATATCATTTGGCCGGACCTCTTTCAGGAAGAAAGTCTCTTCACGAAACAGAATAGGACCTATACCCTGCTTCAGAAACACAGATGGTTTTAGCCCAAAGCGCTCCAGCAAATTTAATCTCGCCTGTGCGGCAAAATCGGCATAGGCAGAATGGCGTAAATGTGCATTGGCATCCACCATAGACCACATCACCTGTCCCTCATAAAATACATTGTTCATGGTATCAGTTAGTTTAAAAGCAAAAGGTGTACCAATTATAGCAAATAGCAATAACGGGTACACCTTTATGATAAAATTATGGGAATCTAACTCCAGAGTATTTGTTCACATCAACCATTGGAATTGTTGAGTGATACTTGTTGTTGATAGTGAGCAGAATGTAATTAGCAGCCAATGCATATCCACGTGGTGTCAGATGCACACCATCCAAAGAGAATGCACCACCTGAAACGAAAGTAGCATTGAAAGTAACACCATTATAGGTAGTACCAGAGCTAATGGTCTTGAGGTATGCATTCATATCAACCACCGGCAGATTATGTGCAACACCAGCAGCGGCTATTACGTTATTAAATGCAGTAGTTGCGTCCTTTACATTGGTCACTTCATCAGCCGATAGCACGTAATTCTTTGGGATCGGTTTGCGGCTGCCCCAGCCTGCACACTTCAGTGAATCTGAAGGAGTAGTCAGGATGATATATTCACCATCGTGTATCTTCCTCATTCCACCCGGCGCAGCAGCATCTTGTATAATGAAGTAGTTGGCACCTGCGGTAAACGTAATACCCAACGGAGCATAAGCTGCTGAAAGAGAATCGGCCTGGCCCTGGCGCAGTACTAAACCCTTAGCAGGTATGGTGGTGAAGTAAGGAATGCTCGTTACATCGGGTATGTTGATCAACACACCTTTTGCGCCACGTGCAGTCATAGAATCTACCACTGCATTATACACACTTGTAAACGTAGCAATAGGTGAAATGTCTGACTGACCTGTACCGCTTACCGCACCATTACCACCGGAGGTTGCATAACCCAATACATCGTTAGCACCCAACCACATAGAGAAGAAGGTAGCATTGATCTTGGTAGCCTGCGTAACCGCCTTTTCAAAAGGACTGGTAAAGAACCTGGCAGCATACGGATTGAATAAGGCATAACCCGCTGTAACATAGTCTATACAACGTATGCCAGGCACACCCACATTGTTGTAAGGTCCGCCAGCTGCTATGTTAGCAGAGCTACCAGTCGTATCCAGCGTGCCGCTATAGTATACCGGCGCAAGAGCAGTAACACCATCGCAACCTGTACTGTAACCTAAGACACGTTTGAGCCCCGGATAACCGGCCTCTCCCGGCAACAAAGGTTGCTTAAAATCACCACCACCTACCAGCTTAAACTGAGCTGCCAGCATACATGGGTAAGAACTCTGCTGGCCACTGCGATACAGTGTACCATCGGCATACCCGGCTGTAAGAGAATTACCTACCGAAACGTAGGTGGTAAAATCCGCATCACCCTTCGATGGACTGGCAGGCTCTATATTAGGCTTACAAGCAGCAAGGGAAAGCGTGGCTAATCCAACTATATATATCTTCTTCATTGTTTGTCTGATTTTAAAAATTAGAAATGAAACGCAAACCCTACTCCACCTGTAAACGCTGTTGACTGGTACTTTCCGCTGAAATTTGCAGGAAGGAATGTCGCGTCGCGCTTGTCAGAAGTAACAAACTCCAGTGCGGCCATAATGGTTATCTTCTTCATAGGGCTGAATGACGCCCCAACTGTGCCTACATACCTGTTCGCATCAGGCAACTCAGGAGATACATAACCATCTCTTACAGGTGTAGGATCATAAGCTGCACCGGCACTTACAGACAATGATTTCATGATCTGATAATTGGCACCAAGCCTTACAGCCATAACACTCTGATAAAGACGGGGCGTGCGCGTATCGGCCAGTGAAGAAGTGTTGGTCTTATAGTCGAACACCAGTGAATCATATACTTTCCAACCTGTGTATTCCAGGTCAGCCAATACGATCAACTTAGTATTGACCTTATAACCTACACCAAATGTAATAACATCGGGCAGGTTTAGCTTTGTAGAGAAATTGGTATTAGGGAAGTTAGCCGATAATGAAGACGGCACAACGAATGTAGCATTACCATCTTCTACCTTCATCTTCACCTGAGAGCGATAAGTAAGACCCAGCTGTATCTTTTCTGTAGCCTTTACATGTACGCCAAGGTTAAAGCCAACGCCGTTCGCATTACCTTCCAACGTACCCTTGCTATCGGCACCAGTGGCAAACTGCACCGGTAGTGCCTGCTCTATTTTTACATTACCAAAAGCATAGATGAAACCAGCACCTACACTCACCAGTTCATTGATCTTATAACTTACAGTAGGCTGCACAAAAAAGCTCTGTAGCGATATGTTCCTGTTGATATATCTGCCCTGCCAGTTGTCGTCCCACTTGGTACCACTACCAAACGGAGTGTACACACCGATGCCCACACCTATCTTATTATGCTTCTTCAATGTACCCCCAAAATAGAGATTGAACGGTGTAAAGGTCTGTGCCTTTGTCTCTGCCGAGTAGCCACCTGTTGGCGTTTGCACATACTTTACACTAGGCATTACAAAGTTGACCGCACCGTATACCTGCATTCCTTCCAGCCTGGATACTGCACCCGGATTGTAGAATATAGAAGAGGCATCCCACGCCCAGGCTGTACCGGTATTGGCCATAGCCAACTGGCGTAATCCCTGCAGGTTTAACTGGAAACCTGCACCAAATGCTCCGGAAGAGTAAAGGAAACAGGCAATTGCTGAAATACAAAGTTTTTTCATAAATGGTCCGTTGTTAAAAGGGTGAGCAATAAAGAAAAAATCAAAAAATGTCAATGTTCTGTGTCCCAAAACGAATACATCCCATCA
>CANBQQ010000330.1 GCA_947371715.1 Flavipsychrobacter stenotrophus | reverse complement strand
CCATTTATAGAAAATGCATTTAAGCATGGGGTAAATGCCGAACAGGAGTCAAATATTAATATTAATATCGAAATTGCTGAAACAAGCCTACAGATGCAGGTGTGGAACAAGAAGGTGACGATATATAAAAGCGAAGAAAACAGCACTGGCACAGGGATAAATAATACCCGCACCAGGCTGCAGATGCTATACCCCGGTAAGCACCTGCTCAATATCAATGACAGAGAAACAGAATTTAGTGTTTTACTTAAAATAGATCTTGTATGATCACAGCATTAGCACTGGATGACGAACCATTGGCTTTGGAAATAATGAAAGCTTATTGCGGAAGGATCGGCTTCCTGGACCTGAAGTATGCCACCACTTCACCCACCGAAGCAATTGCCTTTCTTAAGGACAACCCTATAGACCTGCTCTTCCTGGACATTAATATGCCCGGCATAAGCGGTATAGACTTCTTTAAAACAGCAGGTGGTAATGCACTGGTAATATTCACTACCGCACACAGCGAGTATGCTGTGGAGGGATTTAATATTAGCGCGACTGATTACCTCTTAAAGCCATTCAAATTCAGCAGGTTCATGCAGGCAGTAGACAAGGCCAGAGAACAGATCAACTATCTTAGCACAGTAGATCCTGGCTCTCAATACCTATACATAAGAGCAGACTACAGTACACAAAAAATTCTGATAGACGATATTATCTACATAGAAGGTATGGATAATTATATAAAACTGCATATAGCGGGTAAGAAACCTATACTGGCAAGAATGAGCATGAAGGGCATAGTGGAAAAATTGCCGGAAAAGGATTTCGTACGCGTTCACAGGTCGTATATAGTTTCGGTAAAAAAGATAACCAGTGCTAAAAACAAGGCAGTGTATATAGATACTACCGAAATACCGATCGGCATCAATTACGCCGATAAAGTACTGCCACTTTTCAACGTATAGGCACTGACCCACTGTAAGTGATACATATAAAATAAATCCAAAAATACATTAGCGGTTGTAGTTCTTTTTATTATTTTCGTGTTTCTAAAAACCGAAACCTATGTATAAAAAGATCCTTTTGCTATGCCTTGCAATGTATTTTGTGTCGGCAGACAGCTATGGTCAATCCATGTTCAGAGCATACAATCGCTATATGCGTGCCAGTTCTAAAGGCAAAAAACTCTACCAACGCGATTACCTGGGTTATGGAAAAGCCTTTATGACCATAGATGTAAAGCAACATTACACAGATATCCGCTATGTAGATCCTGACCCCAATACCAATTACAGCACTAACAGTAAGGGTGCCGACACATTCATCCACACTAAATATACAGCTGCAAGTGCCATCAGTTATACCGAAGGCACATTCTTTCCATTACAAAAGGTGGGCAAGGAGGGATTGATCGCCCTGGATGTATCTGCAACTGTAAACCTCTTGCAATACAACATAGGCCCGATTGATTATTCATCGACCACAGGAATAGTGGAAGAAGGGATCACCGAACAGTTTTACTTCCCGATTGGACTGGTATATAAATATGGAGGCGAAGTAAATCTCAACAAAAAGAGCAAATTCCTCTTTACTGCGGGCTGCGGATTTGCACCATATGTTTCAGGTTCAAAGATCATAGCTTTCAGCTCACTGATGGCAGGTTCACGTAAATATGTAATGGCCGAGTTTGGTGTTTTTGGCGGCATTGCCTGGAAATTGCGTACTACAATTTACTTTGGTAATATAGTACTGGTTGACAACCGTTATGCAGACATCTTTGATGCTACAAGCGGTCATAGCGATGGTTATGGTAACCTGGACATAAAAGTAACAGGTGGCACCACTGCTACAGTATCATTGCTCATCAATCCATTCTCATGGGATTGGAGAGGCAAGGGAAATAACTACAGCCCAATCAATAAGGAGCAATTATAAAAAGTAACTGATCAATATTATTTAGGTGCATCTGGTCTTACCATAGATGCACCTATTTTTTTGTCCGAAAAGCTACTAATATTGCTTTGACGAGATTAGCCAAAGCTCACGCCTTACAACACTTTCTCTATCTTCAGATTTTTACCATTCAGTGTAAACTCATCGCCGGCCGCCTTGCCCATCATCTGTATGGCAATAGGCGCTTCGGGAGAAATGGCATAATAGGTAGTTCCATCCAATGGCAACTTGCCTGCACCAATGGCTATGTAATAACTGCCACCTGTAGTAAGTACCAAAGAACCGGGGGCAACAGTATCGCTTTTCACACTCGGACTTACATTCTCCAGTGCTACTTTCAGTTTATACATATCACCCAAACGGGCAAGGTTCAGCTCTACTTCCTGCTGCATCATTTCACGGCCCACTTCAAACTTGTCGCCGGCACTGCTCTTGGTATCATCATTCGCAGCTTCCTGCGCTTCTGCTGCATTTTGTTTTATAATAGCCACTCTGCTGGCAATATAGTCGTGGCAAAGAAGGTATAATTTTTCTTTTATAGCACTCATACGGTATAGTTGGGGTTAATAAACTTCGATGGACATTAAAAATTATGCCATCAAAATGACGGGCAAGATAAAGATTTTTTTGAGTAACAATAATAGTGAACTAATTGATTTATACTATAGTTCCCATTCTATAATACTATTCACCCACTCTGGGCGATATGGTGTCTGCACCTTTACATAGTTATCGGTATAGCCTTCCATTATTCCATTCTTAGGTGCTATCTCAAAAAGCACATTTCTCTTTGCGCCCCGCTGCCGCTCGGTGAAATAGCTCATTTTCTGGTAAGACAGGTTTCTCAGTGCCTTGTTGCGTTCGTTACGTACATGCACCGGCACTACTGGTTTCATATCTGCAGCCAATGTGTTATCTCTTTCTGAATAGGTGAATACATGCAGGTACGATACATCTATGTCATGCAGAAAATCGAAGGTCTCTTTAAAATGCTCATCTGTTTCGCCGGGGAAGCCTACTATCACATCGGCACCTATACAGCAATGCGGCATCAACGTCTTTATCGTAGCTACCCTATCGGCATACAGGTCGCGGCGATAGCGCCTGCGCATGGCTGCAAGTATAGTATCACTACCACTCTGCAGCGGCACATGAAAATGCGGCATGAACTTCTTAGACTGCGCCACAAATTCGATCACCTCATTGGTAAGGAGATTCGGTTCTATGCTGGATATACGGATCCTGTCTATCCCATCATGGGCATCCATCTCCTGTATCAGGTCGTAGAAGTTGGTTTCTTTTTTCTTGCCACCGTCATTGCCCTTGCCAAAGTCGCCCAGATTAATACCCGTCAATACTATTTCTTTCGTACCACCTGCAGCCAGCTCTGTCATATTGGCCAATACCCCTTCAATACTATCACTACGGCTATGGCCACGTGCCAATGGTATGGTACAGAAACTACAGTTATAATCGCAACCATCCTGCACTTTAAGGAATGCACGGGTGCGATCGCTTTGAGAATAAGAACTATGGAAGCCTTCCACGTCTTCAATATCACATGAACGTATTTGTGCCCCGCTATCGGCCGTACTCTTAGTCAATTCGCTGAGGTGGTGAACGAGATTGAATTTTTCCGCTGCACCTAACACAAGATCAACACCTTCTATCTGGGCTATTTCCTTTGGTTTCAACTGAGCATAGCATCCTGTTATTACCACAAAAGCCTCGGGCGCACGGCGCTGAATACCACGAACTATGTAACGGCATTCCTTATCGGCATTATCAGTTACTGAGCACGTATTGATCACATACACATCGGCCTGCTCGTTAAAATCTTTCTTCACAAACCCATCTGCCTCCAAAGACCTGCTCAGTGTGGAGGTCTCTGAATAGTTGAGTTTACAACCCAGTGTATGAAATGCTACCGATCTGCTCATGTAAATATTTAAAAAGAAGGCAAAATTAACGAAATATCCCCGACCATGGCACAGTTTTACCTCTCTATAAGTGTGACTTTGTAAACAGGTGATCCCCAAACAAATCAGGATCATTTTTTAAATGTAGCGATATGAAAAAGATACTATTAATGTGTTCGGTGGCCGTAGTTGCGCTGACAACAGGGTGTAAGAAAGTAAAAGATCTGGCAGATATAAGTGTGGATATTCCGTATACACAACAAGTAACAGTACCACCGGTAGATGGGTATACATTTGGCTTTCCGCTACCTGCCGGTGGTGTAAATCTTCCCTTCCCTGCATTTTCGGTACCTACTAATTCCAAAAGTTATCTTGATCAATATCATACTACCAGCGCCAAGGTGCGCAAGGTAGACCTGAAAGGACTCACTATTCAGCTGACAGCACCGCCAAGTCAGAATTTTGACTTTTTGGATACCGTTCAATTATTTATTGCAGCACCCTCTCAACCCGAGGTATTGGTTGCTTATGGCTATAACATACCGAAAGGGCAAACCATATTTGTAATGACAACCAACAGTGATGTAAATCTTAAAGACTACTTTCTACAAGACACTATGTACTTCA
>CANBQQ010000329.1 GCA_947371715.1 Flavipsychrobacter stenotrophus | reverse complement strand
AAGATGCTGCAAAGCGACAAGATGGACTGGGAGCAGCAGCAAGACCTGCAGGAGATGCTGAAGAAGCAGGAAAACCTGAAGACGCAACTGGAAAATGTAAAGCAGAAATTTGAAGAGCAGATACAGCAGAGCGAGCAAAAGAAGTACAGCGACGAAGTAAAGGAAAAGCAGAAAGCCCTGCAGGAGCAGATGAATAACCTGCTGAACAAAGAACTGCAGGAACAACTGAAGAAGCTGCAGGAAATGATGCAGAAGTTGAATAAAGATCAGGCAGTAGATGCTATGAAGCAGATGCAGCAGGAGAACAAGCTATTCAACATGGACATGCAGCGTATGCAGGAGCTTATGGCCAAGCTCGAGCAGCAGATGAAGATGGAAGACATGGCCAACAAGGTGGATGAATTGGCCAAAAAGGAAGACGCGCTGAGCAAAGAAACTGATGCATCGAAAAAGGAGACCGACCAACTGAAGAAGGACCAGGAAGACCTGAAAAAGGAACTGGAAAAGACGATGAAGGAGGACATGAAAGAAATAGAAAAGCTGGCAGAAAAAACAAAGAAGGAAGAGGGGCTGAATGATGCCGAAAAGAAGGCAGAGGACGCTAAGAAAGATATGGAGCAGAGCGAGCAGGAACTGGATAAAAAGGACAATAAGAAGGCCGGAAAATCTCAGAAAAGTGCCGCTAAGAAATTACAGGATATGGCGCAGGCCATGCGCAAAGGTGCGGAAAGCATGGATGCCGAACAGCTGGATATAGACATACGTGCGGTACGGCAGTTGCTGAGCAACCTTATCCGATTGTCGTTCGATCAGGAAGCCTTGATGAATGATGTGAAACGCACATCAACAGCAAGCCAGGCATATGTAGAGAACCAGGAAGAGCAGCACAGGCTGCTGCGCAACTCTATGATGATAAAGGACAGCCTTTTTGCACTGAGCAAGCGCAATGATAAGCTACCGGCACTCATCAATAAGAACACTACTGATCTCGAACATTACATGCAACTATCGGTAGATGCACTTGAAAGCAGGAATGTAGGTGGTGCACTCATGAACCAGCAGTATGTGATGACCAAGACCAATGATCTGGCATTAATGCTGAATGAAATGCTGTCTAACCTTATGCAACAGCAAGACCAGGAAGGTGGCGCAGGCAAATGCATGAAGCCGGGCGGCAAGAAACCAAAGCCGGGTCCGGGCGACCAGATGAAAGACATCATCACCGAACAGGAAAAGCTGGGCAATGCCATGCAACAGATGCAGCGTAGCCAGGCCAATAAGCCGGGCAAGAAACCGGGTGAAAAACCAGGTGATAAGCCGGGTGACAAGCCCGGACAAAAACCGGGTGATAAACCGGGACAGGGACAAGGCAATAAACCGGGTGGCAAGCAACCCGGCCAGCAAGGCAGCGACGGACAAGGTGGCGGCGGAAGTGGCAGCGGTGATGGCGATAATGAAAATGGTGACCCTGAACAGCTGGCAAGACTTGCAGAACAACAAGCGCAGATACGCCGTAAGATACAGGAACTAAGCAGCCTGCTGAACAGCAAGGGCCAGAACGGCAATAGTAAAACATTGCGTGAACTGGAGCAGAAGATGGACAAGAACGAAACTGACATTGTAAACCGCAGGCTCACCGCCGAAATGATACAACGCCAGCGCGAGATATTGACCCGCCTCCTTGAGGTAGAAAAGGCCGTTCGCGATCAGGAGCAGGATGACAAGCGCAGCTCTGAAAGCGCAAAGGAAATAAGCCGTCCTATTCCGCCTATGTTGCAGAAGTATCTTACCGATCAAAAACAACTGCTGGATCTTTACAAGACTGTTCCCCCGCAACTGAAACCATACTATAAGAACATGGTGGAGAACTACTTCCACATTATTGGCAATAAGTAAGATTTAATAGTAGGAAGCCAATATCATTAAGTTAAGGCACAAATAGCGTCTATGATGCCGAAGGTATCAGATGTCTATAGCAAAATCAGATACAAATTGAGAACCGATGCCGAAGGTATCGGATGTCTAATTAAGCAGACTTCTCTAATGACATTGACTAGGAAGCGACAATAAATGGCCTCAATTGAGGCCATTTACTAAATAAATTTTTTCTACAAACAATATCCACCCTTTTTCCTATTCTTTTAACCCGATAAATGCACTTTTATTAACTTTCAATTAAAATAAATACAAAACGTTAAAGAAATCAACACAATACGCTATATGTACAATATCCGGAACTAAGCATCGTTATGTTAGCAATTAATATCCTGTAGAAATTTCTCGACTCATTACAATTGGCTTGATTTTTGAGCTATTAAATTCAGGTAATGAAACATTTGAAATTCAGCGAATATTGGTTACCTTTCATATAAATTAGTTCTTAACCGTTTAAAAGCAAAGCGTATGTTTTTTACACGTTCCTTTTCCTACCAATCTTCACTTACAAGAGAAGACCTTAAACGTCGCCTTATCGGCAAACATGTTAAGATCCACAACCTGGACTTCGAGGTAATGGAAGACGAAGAAGCACTAAGCATTATTCCGCATGCCGAACAGGAAGAATCCATTAAAACACTACCTATTACGTGGGTTCGGTTCAATGAGAATGGAGGCAAAACTAATGTTATGATCAAGTCAGAAATGCGCAAATTTGATCAGGGCGTGCCGCAATTGGTAATGATTGCCTGCGCTATTATTTTTATTGTAACCGGAGTATTGTACTACGCCAATGAGTTACTGTTTACCTACATCCTTGGCGGGCTCGGTCTGGCTATCTTCATCACCTTCTGGGTGCGTATGCAGAATGGCTACTTCGACTATGTGCGCAAAGTACGTACTTATGTAAAAAGCAAAGAAGCTATGGTATAAATACTACCTCCATCCTTATAAAAATATTACCCTGGTGCGGCATCATTGTATATACTGCATCAGGGTATCCATCGAAACACCACCACAGTACGTTTTGATCAGTCTTCTATCGCTGTTATAAATATTGATCTGGGGTAATGCCTGGTATAGAAAAGTATTCTTTATAAAGCCCCCGCTATCCACTCCCACCTTTATAACTTCAGGATACTCATTTAACCGGAATGATCTGATGAAATTTGGCAGGTATATGCCCATCTCCGGCACTACCATCATCACCAGCTTCGATTGCTTAAAAACTCCGATATTCTTCACCAATAGTTCTGCCTGGTCTTCGCAATGACCACATTGCGGGTTGAACATCATCACCAGCAGGTTGGCTCCATTATCAACACTCTTATGGGTAAACACCTTTGCATTACTATCAACTGTCACCACACGCATTAAAGGCATAGGGGCCCCTACATGCTCATAGTCTACTGTCGTTGCAACAGCCTTTTGGGGCACACTACCCTTCTGTTGCGCAAGCGTATAGTACTGGCACAAAACAAGAGCTATAGCCAGTAATTTACGAAGCATATGAGGGTTATTGATTATTGTATGAACTGTGCCAATGTATCCATAGATACATTACCGGTATAGGTTTTCAGCAACTTGCGGTCGGCACTATAGATATTGATCTGCGGCAACGCCTGGTAAAGGAAAGTATTCTTGATGAAATCAGTGCTATCAACACCCAAGGTAATAACATTGGGGTACTGAGCCGTATGATGATTGGCTGCAAAGGCGGGAAGATAGCTTTTCATGCCCAGGTTGGCCATAAATATGAGTTTAGAGTTTTTGAATAGGTCTATACTCTTTATGAACCTGTCAGCCTGGTCTTCGCAATGGCCGCAAGTTGGGTTGAACATCATAACGATAAGGTTGGCCTTATTGTCAAAATGCTGTTCTGTATACATTTTAGTGTTGTAGGGAGACAACGTAAAGTCATCCTGCTTCTTATGTTTTCTGCCTTTTGTCTTTACAGCAGTAGCAGTATCATTTGTGAGTAACAGCATAGCAGGCATAGGAGCACCCATGGCTTCGTAATTGATCTGCTCAACCGGAATACGTGCCGGGCTTTCTTTCTGCTGTCCGTAGGCTGCTGCCTGACAAAATAAAAATGCTGCTATAAGGGTATTGCGTAACATGGCAGCAATTTAGGAAAATAGTATAAGATATTAGGAATCTGCCTGCTGAATTAACAATATTGGAACAGTCTCAAGTTGGGAATCATATGCGTATCAACAATATTAAATCGTTATAACAATATTAACATAGTAATTTATACTTTTGCGGTTTCACTTTTCAAGTACAATTACAGCATCAATGGCAATATTAGGTAATCTGATAGCTCGCTCATTACAACTACGTAAAAAGTTCAATCTGCCGGTAGCTAGTCCTGAAACCTACCAAAAATATACCTTACGCCAACTCCTGGACAGGGGACAATACACATTATTCGGCAAGCACTATGGCTTTGGCAGCATGCTGAGCAAGGAAGTAGACCTGGCCACCAAATTCAGAAATACAGTACCTGTGCATACTTATGATGATATGTACAACCAATGGTGGCATTTGTGCCAGGA
>CANBQQ010000328.1 GCA_947371715.1 Flavipsychrobacter stenotrophus | reverse complement strand
AAAGTTGACCCCGGGAGCTATCCAGTACTTAATACCGGCACCAATGGGGAAACAAACACCTATACTGTTATACTTACGACTGTCGTATAACCCGGTATTCTGACCTTCGGTACCCAAAGGACGTAGATCGTAGGTATAACCATTGTAAGTAGTATAGGGATTGTAATAAAATGCCCCTATGCCACCTGTAAGATAGGGTGTAAACCGGAAGCTCTTGTCGCCGGTAACAAACCTGAAGAAATTAAACTCGGCCTGGAAAGTAGCTTCTATGACCTTACTTTTGAAATTGAGATTACGGGAGACTTTGTACGGAATGGTATTGTACTTGTCGTCATAACCCACCTGCGTATAATTGGCAGAGAGTTTCAATGCTATGTATGAATTCATGCGCCTGCGGCCGTAAAGTCCGTAAGCCATGTTAATAGTATGAAAACCATAATTCTCATTGAGGTCTCCAAAATACTGGCTGCCACCAAACGAAATGCCGTATTCATTGGCGGTGAAATAAGACTGCGCAAACGAGGACTTACCCGCAAGAAGAAAGGTTATTAATATAACAGGTACCAGTAATTTACGCATATCTTAAATACTCAAAATTCGAACCACTAACAGATGTGGCAACAATATAAAACGCGAATGTCTGACTTTTATTGCTAACAGTCAATCCTATAGCGCAGAAATCAATAGTTTCTCCCTTCTAAAATAAAAAGAGCATTGGTATTACGCCAATGCTCTTCAAAATATTATCAACTAACCTTGGTCATCTATACAGCAAAGCTCTCACCACAACCGCAACTGCGGCTGGCATTAGGATTGCTGAAATGGAAGCCCTTTCCGTTTAACCCATCAGAAAAATCGAGGGTAGTATCGCAGAGGTATAAAAAACTCTTCAGATCGGTAACCAGCTTTACGCCCTGGTCTTCAAAGGTCTGATCTTTGGGCTGCGATTCGTTATCAAAATCCAGCTTATAAGACAACCCGGAACAACCACCGCCTACCACGCTCACACGAAGAAAATAGTCGTCACCCAGGTCAGCATCGCGCCTGAGCTGTTCTACTTTTTCCTTTGCTTTATCACTTACGTAGATCATTTTATTTAGTCGTAAGTCGTAAGTCATAAGTTGTAAGTGCTACCTACATGTTATGAAATCGTACTATTTTAGTCGTAAGTCTTAGGTCATAAGTCGTAAGCATTGCTTACTGCTGATGATTCAGACAATTTTTTGAAATTAATTTATATTAGTGAGCTGCAGCTACTGTTTCCAATTCCGCCAATCCGTTCTTAACACGGTAGTCGTTGATAGCAGCTTTGATAGCATCTTCGGCCAATACCGAGCAATGTATCTTTACCGGTGGCAGGTTCAGTTCTTCAACAATATCCATATTGTCGATAGCCAAAGCCTGGTCAACAGTCTTTCCTTTCAGCCACTCAGTAGCCAAAGAAGAAGAAGCAATAGCCGATCCGCAACCGAAAGTCTTGAACTTTGCATCGCTGATCAAACCACTTTCCTGGTCTACTTCTATCTGCAGGCGCATAACGTCGCCGCACTCAGGTGCACCAACAAGTCCTGTACCTACGTTTGTCTTAGATTTATCTAAAGTACCAACGTTTTTAGGGTTGGTATAATGGTCGATCACTTTATCTGAATATGCCATTTTATTAATGTGTTGATGTGAAAGTGTGGAAATGTGAAAATTTCCATCAGCCTACACAAGTTTTAATTCAATAATTATTTTCAATTCTTTTATCACTCTTCTAATGTGCATTTTCACATTAGAAGACCTTTACATCATTTAGTGATGCGCCCACTCAATAGCGTCGATATCTACACCTTCTTTATACATTTCCCACAGCGGGCTCATTTCACGGAGCTTCAATACACTGGTGGTGATGGCATTGATGGTGAAGTCTATCTGCTCATCTGTAGTGAAACGGCCAAGACCGAAACGCAATGAACTGTGTGCCAGATCATCACCCAAACCTAAAGCCTTCAATACATAAGATGGTTCCAAAGAAGCAGATGTACAAGCAGAACCGCTTGATAATGCTATATTCTTATTGAATCCCATCATCAGACCTTCGCCTTCTACATATTTGAAAGAGATATTTGTTGTGTGCGGTAAGCGATGTTCACGATTACCATTCACATATGCTTCTTCTACCTGCATCAGCGCTGCTTCCAGCCTGTCACGCATAGCGCTGAGGCGCTTCGCTTCGCTTTCCATTTCGTTCATGCACAGTTCGCAAGCCTTACCCAGACCTACAATACCCGGCACATTGAGTGTACCGCTACGCATACCACGTTCGTGTCCGCCACCGTCCATCTGAGCTGTAACTTTTACACGTGGGTTCTTGCGACGAACGTACAAAACGCCAACACCCTTAGGGCCATACATTTTGTGTCCGCTGAAAGACATCAGGTCAATGCCGTCTGCAATTACATCAACAGGCACTTTTCCTACGGCCTGTGTACCATCTGTGAAGAAAAGCACACCATGCTTGCGGGCGATAGCGCTGATCTCACGAACAGGCTGAATAACACCTATCTCATTATTGCCATACATGATGGAAATAAGAACAGTCTTATCTGTGATCGCCTTTTCCAGCTCACCCAGATCTATCAATCCGTCGCTTTTTACTTCAAGGTAGGTAACCTGTCCGCCCATTTTCTCAATGTGCTTGCAGGCATCCAGCACAGCTTTATGCTCGGTAGTGCAGGTAATGATATGATTACCCTTAGAAGCATACATTTCAAAAACGCCTTTCAGCGCCAGATTGTTTGCTTCAGTTGCACCTGAAGTGAATATGATTTCCTTTGCATCTGCGCCGATGAGCTTAGCCACCTGTTCACGTGCATAATCCACCGCCTCTTCTGCTACCCAACCAAATGAATGGTTCCTGCTGGCTGCATTACCAAATTTTTCAACAAAATAAGGTAACATAGCTTCCAGTACACGCGGATCCATAGGCGTGGTGGCATTATTGTCTAAGTATATCGGTAAGTTCAATTCCATGGTCTTTCTTCTCGTAGATATTTGACACAAAAGTACGCAGTTTATGCTATTTTTAGACCCTTATATTAAACTATACTATAAATGAACCTATTTATAAAAACTATACAACAATGTCGAAAATAGAACACTTAGGTATTGCAGTAAAGGATCTGAGCATATCCATTCCGTTATTTGAACAACTATTGAACACCCCATGCTATAAGACAGAAGCAATAGCCAGCGAAGGTGTAGAGACTGCTTTTTTCAAAACAGGAGATTCTAAAATAGAGTTGGTTTGCGCATCGAACGAGTCGAGCACTATAGCCAAATTTATAGCTAAAAAAGGAGAGGGCATACACCATATAGCCTTTGAGGTAGAGAATATCGAAGCCGAAATGAAACGTCTTCAGGCACTGGACTTTGAACTGATCCATAAAGAACCTTTCAAAGGTGCTGACAATAAGATGGTTTGCTTCCTTCATCCAAAAAGTACAAATGGGGTGTTGATAGAGTTATGTATGGAGATAAAGTAGATGATAAAACAGTTAATTAAATTAACTATTATTTTACTTCGGGGAAAATTAAAAGTTACCAAAAACTGGTAACTTTATAAAAACGAATGTCATGAGTAAGAACACATCTGTATCTCTTGGTGACCATTTCGAAAGCTTTGTTGAGTCGGGCGTGGCTAATGGCAGATTCAAAAACGCAAGTGAAGTGATACGCGCCGGATTGCGGCTTCTGGAAGAAGAAGAAAATAGGGTGATGGTGCTAAAAAATGCTATTCAGGAAGGTATAAACAGTGGCATTGCTACAAACTTTGATGCGGCAACACATCTCCGAAACCTGAAAACTGCTAGAAAGGCTAATGGCTAAATATCATCTGACCAATAAAGCAGTAGAGGACCTATCAGACATCTGGAATTATACCGTTGATGTATGGTCGGAAAAACAAGCCGATAAATATTACGCAATGCTACTCGATTATTGTAAAGAGTTGAGCGCACAACCTCAAAGAGGTAAACAATATGATATTGTGCGCATAAATCTATTGGGTTACAAGGCGGGCAGGCATATCATTTTTTACAAAATAATATCAGACAGGGAGATAGAGGTAGTAAGAATATTACATCATAAAATGGACATCAAGAACAGAATTAACAACTGATATCTATTCACATCCCCTGCATACAAAACCACCACACCCACGCAATATAAACCGGCTGAAAAAACAAACGGAATATTCTGCTAAAATTGGGTTTGCGCTGAGCTATAGCTATGTTCATAGGGAAGATACCAACAAGTAACAGGATAAGGCCCCATGCGGCCGATATGCGGAACTGAGGTAATAATACGCCTACTCCACCTGCTATCTCTGCTAATCCGCTTATGTAATTCATGGCCTTTTTATAGGGCCAGTTGCGAGGTATGGCATCTTCAAATTTCTTTGCCATTACAAAGTGCATAATGCCCACTATTACAAACATGATACCCAGGGCCA
>CANBQQ010000327.1 GCA_947371715.1 Flavipsychrobacter stenotrophus | reverse complement strand
TTTATTCCTTTACTATTTATCTCATTCGCTTCTTTTGCCCAAACCAAAATAAGTGGCAGGGTACTGGACAATAAGGACAAGCCGCTGAAAGGCGTGAGTGTAGCACTGAATAATACACTGGATGGCACCACAACAGACAGCGCAGGCTTCTTTAGCTTTGAAACTACGGAGCTGGGTAACCAGAGCCTGGTGGCCAGCGATGCCACGCACAGCACAATGGGGCTGCCGTTGGTGATCACAGGCGCTGAAGTAAAAGGGCTGATACTGCGTATGCGCGTGGCTGTATTGGATAACGTCACCATTACTGCGGGTTCATTTTCTTCAGGTGCCCGTGCTATAACCGTGATGAGTCCGCTGGATATTGTAACTACTGCGGGATCTAATGGCGATGTGGTAAAGGCTATGCAGATGATGCCAGGTACACAGCAGAACAGCACCGACAATGGATTATTTATTCGCGGTGGTGATGCCTATGAAGCGGCAACCATAGTAGATGGTATAGTAGTACAGTCGGCATTTTCGGCCGGCCCTCCGGGAATGGCTACACGTAGTCGCTTTAATGCTTTTCAGTACCAGGGTGTTCAGTTCAGCAGTGGTGGTTACAGCGCACGTTTTGGTCAGGCACTTTCGGGTGTACTGGAGCTGAACAGCACCGACCTTGCAGATAAAAGCAATGTGAATCTGGGTATCAATATGGCCGGCCTGTATGCATCTGGCACCAAACGCTGGAAAAACAGCAGCCTGGATATGGGTGGAGGTTATAACAACCTGGCTCCTTTGTACGCATTGGCTTCAACAAACTTTAAGTTTAAGAAGGTGCCACAGGGTGGTAATGCCTATGCCAGATTCGCATGGAAGCCTAACAAAAATGGCATGTTCAAAGCAACGGTAACAACATCTTATAACGAGAGTGGTATTGCTATTCCTAACCCGGGTATGGGTAGCTCAGACACATCGAGCTTTATGTATCGCCTGCCGGATACGGTTGATTATGTAACAAAAGATAAATACATATTCGGAACAGCTACCTATAAGCAGATGTACAAAAATAAATACACGCTGTATGCCGCTATGTCGGGTAGCTACGACAGGAACGATAACGTATTTGGGTACTATCCGTTAAAGACAGACGAGTACAGATATCAGGCTCGTGTAGAAGGCAAGGATTTCATCACCAGCAGACTTACCCTATTGGTAGGTTCTGATGTACAGAACTACGGAATTATGAAAGATATGGGTGTTGGTTACAGGCACGACTCTTTTGCCCGCAAACAAAGCTTCCATGAAACAGTAGCTTCGGCATTTGCAGAACTGGACTGGACACCGGTATACTGGCTGGCTATCCGCCCCGGCGTAAGATATGAGCATAGTGCCTTGTTGGGTACAGACAAAGTAGCACCCCGTTTCTCTGCCGCTATCCGCACCAGTACTAATAGCCAGGTATCATTGGCAGGAGGTCTGTTCTATCAGAATGCCAACAATAATTACTACTTGCTGGGCTTCAGACCCGATATGTCTTATGCCACGCACTACATAGCTAACTGGCAGATAAGCAAGAAAGATCGCACCTTCAGGATAGAAGGTTATCATAAAGACTACCAGCACCTGGTGCGTGAACTGATCAACCCCGATTCATTCATAGCTAACCGCTACCGCCAGATCAATCCAAATATTCCGATCAATAACAAGGGTTATGGATATGCCAATGGCCTGGAACTATTCTGGAGAGACAAGAAATCTATCAAGAATGCCGATTACTGGATCTCTTATTCATATATAGATACCCGCAGGCTATATGAAAATCTGCCGGTAGAGGGCACGCCAACCTTTATAGCCGCACATACGCTCAACGTGGTAGGTAAGTACTTTATAGACAAGGCACATACCAGTGTGAGTGCTACATATAGCTTCTCTAACGGGTTCCCGTATTACAACCCTGCAGCCGGTACGATCACTAAGGATAACTTCCTGGCCGACAAAACACCTGCGTATCATAACGTAGCGCTATCGTTTGCTTACCTGCACTCTTTTGGTAAGTGGTTTACAGTATTCTACGCGCAAATTGATAATGTGCTGAATACACACAATGTAAGCGGGTATAGGTTTACAGGCGACAATGCAGGTGGATATACAAGAAATCCTATTGTGCCGGCAATGTATCGCACGGTATTTGTAGGTATGAATATGTCGCTATCGCAATTCTCAAAAGACGAATTATAAAAAGACCATAAAAACACATAAAACCACAGTAAGATGATAACAATGAAGAAAGTAATGATGATGGCCGCTCTGTCGGTATCGGTATTGAGCACGCAGGCGCAGGATTTTAAAGCACCGCTGAAAGCAACCTGGGATGCCTTTGATACTACCAAGTCGCCTGAAGGCAAGGTAGCCCTCTCTAACAAGCTGGCCCTGATTGCTAAGAAATGGCCGGACGAATGGGCTACTCACTTCTACGCAGGCCTGAGCAAGGTATATGTAGCTTATGATGTAAAGGACGAAGCTAAGTGCGACGCGATACTGGATGAGGCCGAAAAAGAGCGCGATGAAGTAGTAACGCTGCTAGGCAAAAAAGAAACAGACGAAACAGTAGTATTTTCTGCCCTCATAGCTAATGCCCGCATGGCGGTAAACCCTATGCAGCGCTGGCAGAAATACGGTAAGATATTTGGCGACAAGCTGAGAGAAGCCGGTGAAATGAACCCCAACAATCCGCGTGTGTACTACCTGAAGGCTGTATCTACCCGCTTTACTCCAAAAGCATTTGGTGGTGGTAAAAAGGCGGCACTACCTTACTTTGAAAAAGCCGATGGCCTGTATGCTAAAGAGAACAGCACCGATATCACCAAGCCATATTGGGGAAAGAACTGGAACGCTTTCTTTATGGCCGATGCGAAGACAGAAGACAAAGACGACAAATAAATTGACAATGAATAAGATAAGATTGCGGGTAATGCGTGGCACGATAGTTTAATACACTAGAGTATAGCAATATCAGGAACGATGATCAAATAAAGTCCGATAATTTAAATAGCTCTTTTCCATTTTTGTTTTGTTGCAAAAGTCTTTAAATAGGTTTCTATTCGCAGATTTTTGCGCCGCACATAAAAGAAGAATAGCCATCTAACTTAATGAACTTTTGATCAACGTTCCCAATTTCCCACCCAAACAATCTTCTTAATATTCCCACCTCAGGGCCCGATGCACAAGCATCGGGCCCTGGTTATTTGAGAGCGGGAAAGAGAACGAAGAGCGGGATGCTGTGATATGCATTGTGGGAGATTTGACAACTTTTTAAAAAGTTGTCAAATCTGTATAGTGTTAGCGTTTCTCAAAACACCGTTCTCCGTGTCTTACCCGCTCACCATCCCCCCATTAACGTGAAATCCCCCAACTCGGCCGCCACTCCCTCCCTCGGCACTCATTTTTTACTTACCTTGCCCGTATAAAATAAATAATATGAAATTATTGTCCTCATTATCCGTAGCCGGTGCGCTTTTTGTGCTGGCATCTTGCGGCAGCAATGACAAACCAAAAGAAAGCACCACTATGTCTCCCGACAATCCCTTTTCTGCGCCCAGTGCATTGCCATTTCAGGCGGCTGATTTCAGCAAGATCAAGAACAGCGACTTCAAGCCCGCTCTTGAGGCTGGTATGAAACAGGAACTGGAAGAGATAGAAAAGATAGCCAACAATACAGAGACGCCCACTTTTGAGAATACGCTGGTAGCAATGGAAAAAAGCGGCCAGTTGCTAAGAAGGGTTAGCTGTGTATTTGGCCTGCTTTCAGGTGCCAATACCAACCCCGATCTACAGAAACTACAGGAAGAAGTGGCCCCTAAAATGGCGGCTACAACAGATGCTATTTACCTGAACTCCAAACTATACAAACGTGTAGAGGCAATATATAATCAGCGTGCTCAGCTAAAGCTCGATCCGGAATCTATGCGGTTGATAGATTTCTACTACAAGAAATTTGAGATGGCAGGCGCCAAGCTCAATGATGCCGATAAAGAAACGCTCAAAAAGCTGAATGGTGAAGAAGCTTCACTCAGCGCTAAATTCAACAATCAACTAATGGCGGCAGCAAAGGCCGGCGCCCTGGTTGTAGGCGACAAAGCAGAGCTGGCAGGTATGTCTGACGGTGAAATCGCCGCAGCCGCTGTTGATGCCAAAACCGCAAAGCTTGAAGGCAAATGGATGCTGCCATTACAAAACACAACCCAACAGCCTGCGCTTCAGTCATTGTCGGTACGCGCTACCCGCCAGAAATTATTTGATGCATCGTGGAACCGTGCTGAACGCAAGGACAGCAACGATACAAGGCCTACAATTGCCCGCATAGCACAGATACGTGCAGAGAAAGCAAAGCTGATGGGGTTGCCCAATTTTGCATCTTTACAATTGCAGGATCAGATGGCCCAGAAGCCGGAAGCCGTGCAACACTTTTTGGAGCAATTGATACCTGCTGCTACAGCTAAGGCGCGTAATGAAGCAAAGGATATTCAGGAGTT
>CANBQQ010000326.1 GCA_947371715.1 Flavipsychrobacter stenotrophus | reverse complement strand
TACCCGCAATTTATGATATTTGCTTTAAATAGCGGATGTACTATCCGGGTATTCTCCCGGCCGTTGGTATATTGAATATGAATAAGATAGCGCAAATAGTAAAGTGGTGCAACGGCGCTCTGGCCGTTGATGTCGATATAAACACAGAGATAGACGAACTGGCTACGGACAGTCGGAATATTGAGCACCCTGAAACAGCATTATTTATAGCTATTAAAACTAACCTGCGCGATGGACACTTATACATTGCAGATGCATATGCAGCAGGTGTGCGGAACTTTCTGGTATCTAAACAAGTGGACGCCGCTGAGTTGCAAGGTGCAAACATTATCCTTGTAAAAGATACACTCCTTGCCTTGCAGCAGATAGCTGCCGGACATAGAAAACAATATAAGGTGCCTGTCATAGGTATCACTGGCAGCAACGGTAAAACAGTTGTGAAGGAATGGCTGTATCAGCTGCTGGGCGGCAGGTTCAATATAGCCCGCAGTCCTAAGAGTTATAACTCGCAGGTGGGTGTACCACTTTCAGTATGGTTAATGGAGCCGGAACATCAGTTGGGCATTTTTGAAGCGGGCATCTCGCAGCCCGGAGAGATGGAGCAACTGGAAAAGATCATTGCGCCAACTATAGGTGTATTCACCAACATAGGAGAGGCGCATAGCGAGGGCTTTCTAAATATCCGCCAGAAGATCAATGAGAAGCTGATCTTATTCCGCCATGCACAACACCTGGTGTACTGTCATGATCATGCTCAGCTCAATGAGTGCATTGTGAATTACGTGCACCATGTGCAGGATGTAAAGCTATTCTCATGGTCGGCCAAACAAGATGCTGATCTGAGAGTAACCAAAATAAACAAGCAGGGGAATAAAACACAGATAACAGCATCATACAAGGGAGAAGAGGCTACTGTTACTATTCCTTTTGGTGATGGTGCTTCGGTAGAAAATGCTATGCACTGTTGGTGTGTGGCGCTGCTGCTGGGCCTAAGCCAGGCAGAGATTGCGGAAGGAATGATGTCACTGCAATCTGTATCTATGCGACTGGAGCTAAGGCACGGATTAAATGATTGCACGGTCATTAATGATGCGTATAATTCTGACCTTACTTCACTACAACTCGCACTCGGTTATCTCGATCAGCAAAAGCAACACCTCATGCATACGGTCATTATGTCTGATATGTTGCAGATGGGTAAGGCCGATATAGACTTGTATGAAGAAGTTGCAGCGCAGATAAGCCGCCGTGGCATACAGCGGTTCATAGGTATAGGTCCGGCGCTGTATAAGAACAAAGCTGCGTTCAGGAAATATAAAAAGTTGCGCAGTATCTTCTTCAGGTCAACCGAAGATTTTTTGAAGAATTTTCACCAGCTTACTTTTAATAGAGAGGCCATACTGCTGAAGGGTGCGCGTGTGTTTGCTTTCGAGAAAATTGGTTTATTGCTCGAGCAGCAGGTACACCAGACAGTAATGTCTATTAACCTGGCTGCACTCAAGCAAAACCTTGATGTATTCCGTGCTGAACTGTCGCCGGGAGTAAAGACCATGGCTATGGTCAAGGCCTTTGCCTATGGCAGCGGTAGCTATGAGATAGCCAGCTTGTTGCAACATGCGGGTATAGACTACCTCACGGTTGCTTATACCGATGAAGGGATATCGCTTCGTAAGTCGGGTATCACATTGCCCACCATGGTTATGAGCCCTGATATGTCTTCATTCGACAGGATGATAGCATGGAACCTGGAGCCTGAGTTGTTCAACTTCCGGTCATTGGGTATGTTCATGCAGATAGCGCAGACATTGCAGGTGAAGAATTACCCCGTGCATATAAAGCTGGATACAGGCATGCACAGGCTGGGCTTTGAAGCGCATGATATGGAGCAGCTTATAGCTCTTTTGAAAGACAATCCCATGCTGCAGGTAGCGTCTATATTCAGCCACTTGTCTGCCAGCGAAGATCCGAAGGAGGACGATTTTACAGCATTGCAGGCACAACGATTTGATGATATGAGCAGCCAACTGATGCGGGAACTACCTAATAGTCCTTTCCGCCATCTCTGTAATTCTGCTGCCATAGTCCGGCACCATTCATTACACTACGATATGGTGCGCCTGGGTCTTGGCTTATACGGAGTAGATGGCAGCCATAGCCTGGAAGGGAAGCTGCAACAAATAAGTACATTAAAAACAATGATAGCCCAGGTGCGTAATGTGCCTGCAGGCGATAGTGTAGGGTATGGTCATAAAGCCATGGCCGATCATGATCGCCGCATTGCGGTCATCTGTATTGGTTACGCCGATGGTTACCTGCGCGATCTGGGTAATGGTAATGCATATGTGCTCATACATGGTCAGCAGGCACGTACCATTGGTTCTATCTGCATGGATATGTGCATGGTCGACATCACCAACATCCCCGATGCAAAAGAAGGGGACGAAGTAACAGTCTTTGGTAATGATCTGCCTGTAACCTTGCTGGGCCAATGGGCCAATACCATCTCTTACGAGATCATGACCAGCATATCGCAGCGCGTAAAGCGCGTGTACATTAATGAAGAGTAACTTTTTAATGCGGCAATGTGAAAGAAATGTGGAAGAAATGTGATGGAATGCGACAATGCTTTTTGCTTACACAACACTTGGCATCACATTGTCGCATTCCATCACATTGCCGCATTAAACTAATTGAGCCATTAAGCCATTGGGCCATTAGCAATCAGCTCTTCCCAAAACTCGGCCGCCCTGCGTGTATGCGGTATCACTATAGTTCCACCAACAATATTGGCCACAGCAAATATCTCATAGATCTCTTCGGTATTGATGCCTTGTTCATAGCACTTACCAAGGTGGTATTTGATACAGTCATCGCAACGCAGCACCATGCTCGAAACCAGGCCCAGCATTTCCTTCGTTTTTGTGCTTAATGCACCCTCTGCATAGGTATTGGTATCCAGGTTGAACAGGCGGTTGATCACCTTGTTCTGCTTGCCCAGGATCACTTCATTCATTTTACCCCTGTATTCATCAAATTCTTTTACTAAAGACATATGTTGTAGTTTTTATTTCAGTTGATCAAAAGTAAGTGATTCGCTTTTTCCAATTGTCAGACAGCTGACAGGATTGTTTTTGCTGATTAATTTGGATTTTACTCATTTCAATTAAAATAAACCACATGTATGGCCGCTTTCTGGTCTCACTATAACAACGTAAATTCGCATCCTGATATAAAACAATAAATTTCATGCAAGATCAACAAGTTCCTGAGCAGCAGTTGAACATCGAATTAACAGAAGAAATGGCGGATGGTACGTATGCTAACCTGGCTATCATTACTCATTCTTTCGCTGAGTTTGTAATAGACTTCGTGAATGTAATGCCTAATGTGCCTAAGGCAAAAGTAAAATCTCGTATCGTAATGACTCCGCAGCACGCTAAGAGGCTGATGAAGGCACTTATTGATAACGTAAAACGCTATGAAGCGCAGAATGGTAACATCAAGGAACAAGAGCAGCAGAACATGCCGTTCAACTTTGGTCCACCTACAGCCCAAGCTTAATTCCAACAAAATTTGAAGTAAAAGTAGAAATGTGCGGTTGTATCCTATTCAAACAGTGACAAACAAAGCATTTCTACTTTTATTTTTTATGTACTTTTTTCCTTTTGTATGAACGATAAGATATTAATATTAGATTTTGGATCTCAGTTTACTCAGTTGATCGCCCGCCGTCTGCGTGAGCTCAATGTGTATTGCGAGATCCAGCCTTGCACTAAGCCGATCCCTGAGAACGATGCGACTTTAAAGGGTATTATCCTTTCAGGTAGTCCTTTTTCCGTAAATGACCCTAAAGCACCAAAGCCCGATGTAAAGGCTATGGCAGAGCGTTACCCGGTGTTGGCAGTTTGTTATGGTGCTCAACTTATCGCTCATCTTTATGGCGGTGAAGTGGGTAAGTCCTCAACCCGCGAATATGGCCGTGCGCACTTACGCGATGTAAAGCATACACCTTTGTTTGCTACCATTGCCGATGAGTCTCAGGTATGGATGAGCCATAGTGATACCATCAAAAGCCTGCCTGCAGGTTTCGATATCATAGCAACTACCGACAATATTCCGGTAGCGGCATTCAGGTCGGGTGCTGATTTCGCCAAGCACGATGTGTATGGCATACAGTTCCACCCCGAGGTAACGCACAGTACCGATGGCGGACAATTGCTGAAGAACTTCATTGTTGATATTTGCTGTTGCAAACAAGACTGGACGCCTGCTGCATTCATTGGCGAAACTGTTGCCCGTATAAAAGCGCAGGTAGGCAATAACAAAGTGGTAATGGCCCTCAGTGGTGGAGTAGACTCTACTGTAGCGGCTATGCTCATCAATAAGGCTATTGGCGACAATCTTTATTGCATATTCGTTGACAATGGCTTGCTCCGTAAAGACGAATTCCAGCAGGTGCTGGACGGTTACAAACACCTCGGATTGAATACGCAGGGTATAGATGCTCACGAGCGTTTTTACCGCGAATTGGCCGGTGTT
>CANBQQ010000325.1 GCA_947371715.1 Flavipsychrobacter stenotrophus | reverse complement strand
ATGCCCTTTCCTTCATGTTCCGGGCGAACAAATAATGCCCATATGCTATTGTCCAGCAGGTCGGCAATTGCGAAACCCGTCACTGATCCGCTTTCTTCACACAGCCAGCCTTTACCCCTATTTACCAGGTAGTCTTCGCATATAGCGTCTGTGACCAATGCTGTGTTATTCAGCACATTTTCTTTAACTGACATTCTTACCGAAAAAAGTTCTTTTATGTCGTCTCGATTGGCTTGTCTAATATTCATATTAATTACAAATTATTTTGTAACAACAGTTAAATGTAAATAAAACGATTTTATTACAACTCTCGTCCCGTTATATTTCGTAAAAGTGATATTTAAACGGGTCATAAACCACAATATTTCTGTATTTTTTGTATCTTTCCACCCGGTATGAGCGATCATACCTTTTTTATTGCCTGTTGTGGGCGCAATAAGCTATTTTTGTAATAAGTATGTATGCATTTTTAGAGGGCGAACTGGTATATAAGTCGCCATCGTTGTTATATCTGTCGGCGGGAGGAGTTGGGTATGAGGTAAATATTACGCTGCAAACCTATAGTCACATAGTAAACCTGGAAAAATGCAGGTTGTATACACACCTGCAGGTGCGCGAAGACGCATGGGTGCTGTATGGCTTTGCTGACGAGGAAGAGCGCGCCACTTTCAGGCAATTGTTGAACATAAATGGCGTTGGTGCTGCTACTGCACGTATCATTTTGTCGTCTTTGACCACCGATGAGCTGGAACGCGCCATTTTCCATGAAGATGCGAAAACACTAGAAAAAGTAAAAGGTATAGGCGCTAAAACAGCTCAACGTATCTTGCTTGAACTGAAAGGCAAGGTTTTACGCCAGAAAGATTCCACTACGTTATCCGCTCCAAAACACAATACAATACCTGAAGATGCGTTAATAGCTTTAGTCAATTTGGGTATAAGTAAAGCAATGGCCGAAAATGCCATTAAGAAAATAACTAATGCTTCTTCTTTGACTGTTGAAGAGCTGATCAAACAGGCGCTGCGCGTCTTGTAAAAACAAAAGGGACAAACTTGAAGGGGAAGCGTTTTTTTGGATATAAACTACTATGTTTCATAGCGTTAGCTGCAGTCATACTCAATGCTGCCGCTCACCCGCGCCATCCATTTCCTTTCTTTGTGCCTGCTCCTGAAGATACTACCAAGAAAACTCCTGACACAGAGGATACCGCACATAAACTAAAATTCCCGATACACGATAAAACCGGCGACCCGAGAACTGACCTTGACAGGCCAAAGTCAATAGACCTGCAGGACCCTAAGTCGGAAAAGAAAATGTTTGAATACGATCCGGATTCGAACAGGTATTACTACAATGACAAGATGGGTTCCATGTACAACAGGAATCCAACTTACATGAGCCTGGCAGAGTACACCAAGTACAGGGCAAAAATGGATGATGATGCCTACTGGCAGCGCCGCCTGGATGCAATGATGCTGTTCAACAAAAAGCCTGAACTGCCGCAGATGTATAAGGATGGTTTATTCGACCGCATATTTGGCAGTAACACCATCTCTGTAAAACCTCAGGGAAATGTGGATGTGACCTTTGGTGGTAACTGGCAGAACATTAAGAACCCTACCCTTGTGCAGCGCGCACAGAAATACGGCATCTTCGACTTCGATATGCAGATGAACCTTAACCTGCTGGCAACTGTGGGTGATAAGTTGAAACTGAATATCAGTAATAATACCAAGGCTACTTTCGACTACCAGAATATGCAGAAGCTGGACTACAGCGGCAAGGAAGACGAAATGATCAAAAAGATAGAAGCAGGTAACGTAAGTTTCCCGCTGAAAAGTAACCTGATAAGCGGTGTACAGTCTTTGTTTGGTCTGAAGACACAGCTGCAATTTGGCCGCCTGTGGGTAACCGGTGTTGTCTCGCAGCAAAAATCGCAACGCAAGAGCCTTACTGTACAGGGCGGATCGCAGGCTCAGCAGTTCTCGATAAAGGCTGATGCTTATGAAGAAAATAAAGACTTCCTCCTTTCCCAATACTTTCACGACAGGTATAACCTTGCGCTGAAAGATTTTCCGGTGATCAATTCACAGGTGCAGATCACCAAAATACAGGTATGGGTAACTAACCGTACAGGTGTGGTAAACGGTGTGCGTGACGTGCTATGTTTCCAGGATCTGGGTGAGGCCAATCCATATATGGCCTCTATGAATAATGGTGCGCCTGGCGTGCGAGACGGTGTGCCTGATAACGGAAGTAACAGACTATATACACAGTTACTACAGAGCCCTAATGGCCGCCAGCAGCGTTATGCATCCAATTCGGCAGTAGATCTTGGTCTTGAATTGGGTAAGGATTTTGAACGCACAACGGCCCGCCAGCTGGCAGCTACAGAGTACAACTTCAATCCTCAACTGGGTTACATTATGCTGCATACGCAGATGAACCCTGATGATGTATTGGGTGTAGCCTACCGCTATACCTACAAGGGCAAAGTATACCAGGTGGGTGATTTTGCAGAAGATCTTCCCCCTGATACTACCAATCCTAAAGTACTTTATTTGAAATTGATGAAGGGAACGTCAAACAGGCCGTACCTGCCGGTATGGAAGCTGATGATGAAAAACGTTTATGCTTTGGGCGGTTTCGGATTGACCAAGGAGAACTTTACCCTTAATGTTATGTACCAGGATCCGGGTGGTGGGGACAAAAGGTATTTCCCTGAAGGCCCTAAGAAAGGTACTACATTCATCTCTTTATTAAACTTAGATCGACTCAATTCCCAAAATGAAGCCCAGCCCGATGGGGTCTTTGACTTTGTTGATGGGATAACCATCAACATGCAGCAGGGCAAGATCATCTTCCCTGTGTTGGAACCATTTGGTAATGACCTTTCCAATGCGGTAGATGCCACAGCTACACCGATCATTAAGCGGCGCTATATATTCCAGGCGCTGTACGACTCTACCAAAACTATTGCACAGCAGTTCCAGAGCCTGAACAGGTACGTGTTGAAGGGCACTTACAAATCCTCTTCGTCATCAGAAATATTCCTTGGTGGTTTCAACATCCCTGCCGGTTCGGTAAGCGTAACAGCCGGTGGTACCAAGCTGGTGGAAAACCAGGATTATCAGATAGAGTATGGCCTGGGCCGATTGAAAATACTGAACACAGGTATCCTTAGTTCAGGTGTGCCTATCAACATTACCTATGAGGATAACTCTACATTCGGCTTCCAGCAGCAGAACTTCATGGGTGCGCGCTTTGATTACTACATGAATAAGAAGCTCACATTGGGTGGTACTATCATGAGGCTGAACGAAAGGCCTTTCACACAGAAAGTATCATTTGGTGAAGACCCGATCAAGAATACTGTCATAGGCCTGGATGCCAATTACCAGTCTGAGTCTCCATTGATCACCCGCATTGTTGACAAGTTGCCTATCTACTCTACTACAGCACCATCATTTGTAAACATAAGCGGTGAAGTAGCAGGTATACTTCCCGGCCATCCTAAGCAGATCAATTCATTGGATCCGGAAGGAGCAGTATACATTGATGACTTTGAAGGGACGACAAGCAGTTATGATATGCGATTCCCGGCGCAGGCATGGTCTATAGCATCAACACCATATGGCGCTACCGATAAGGCAGGTAAGATATTATTTCCAGAAGCGGCACTGAGCGACCAGCTGAAGTATGGCGAGAACAGGGCACGACTGGCTTGGTACTCAATAGAACCCACGTTGGTAGATCCGGGACAAGGCGTACCTGACTATGTGAAGAATGACAGCAACCAGCACTTTATAAGGTTAGTGCAGGTAAAGGATGTATTCCCCAACAGGCCTACACAATCATTGCAGACATCGCTCAGCACATTTGACCTTAGCTTCTTCCCTAAAGACAGAGGTCCTTATAACTTTGATGCAGTGCGTATCGATGACAGTGGCCACCTTACCAACCCTAAAAACAGGTGGGGCGGTATCATGCGCCCGATAGACAATACCGACTTTGAAGCATCGAACGTGCAGTATGTGCAGTTCTGGATGCTAAGTCCGTTTACGCAGGGAGCAACAACCGGTGGATCATTATTCCTCAACCTCGGTTCAGTATCAGAAGATGTGCTGAAAGACTCAAGAATGTCTTTTGAGAATGGCGTACCGTACCCATTTGACCAACAAAAAGTAGATACTACCATATGGGGATATGTACCGAGATTCCAGCAACAGATAACCCGCGCATTTGATAATGACCCGTCTGCAAGAGCAGCGCAGGACGTAGGTTATGATGAAATGGACAATGGCAGAGAAGCCACCCAGTTCAAGAACTTCTTAACCACACTAAGGGCGAGATTAGGCGCTGCTAACCCGGCATACCTTAAAGTGTCTTTAGACCCTGCCAGTGACGATTATAAATACTACAGAGGCAGCGATTACGACAACGCTAAGACGGGTATATTAGGGCGATATAAAGGCTTTAATAACCCTGAGGGCAACTCTCCGGTAACAGACCCTAATTCCGCCTATGCCACATCAGCAACTACCATACCTGAGTC
>CANBQQ010000324.1 GCA_947371715.1 Flavipsychrobacter stenotrophus | reverse complement strand
AGGACGATCTTGATATCCAACGGTGTCAACACATAATTATCGAGCGCATCGCTATACTTCTTGTATATGGCGGCCTCATACTCATTAAAAGTATCCTCAGGAATGAGTGGTCCGTCGGTCTGTATCTTTTGTAGCCTTCTTTGCACTGTTAATAGCTGATACTCCAGTGCTTCCTTAGGATTATCGATAAATGATTTAGTATAGAATGGAATTTTATTGAACTGCCTGGTTATCTTCTTTACCGTTCTTGATGTTTTGCTCGGTATATACATATTGTTGCCTGCATAGGTATCCATTACGCCCAGGAATGATACTACCTTATCCATAGCCTTCAGCTGCCTTGCTATTTCAAACGCGAGGAAGCCACCCAGTGAGTAGCCCGCCAATGCATATGGGCCCGATGGGTAGGCTTTTACAATCTCGTGCACGTATCGCTTAGCAATGGCCTGTATGGTAATGGGCACATCTGTCTTATGGTTAAAGCCTAAAGCTTGTATACCATATACAGGCTGATCTGCATCAAAGTACTCTACTATGGATTTGAACAACAACACGTTCATGCCACCACCATGTACCAGGAATATCGGCACCTTGGTTCCTGTAGTTCGGATAGGCACCAGAGCATCCCAAACCTCAGCCGGTTTTTCGTCTGATAGCTGGGCTCCCAGTTTTTCAATTGTTGCATTATTAAACAAAGTAGCTATCGGCAATCGCTTACCCGTTTTCTTTTCAATTGCCACCATCACTTTAACTGCCAGCAGCGAGTGTCCACCCAATTGAAAGAAATCATCTGCCGGGTCCAGGTCCTGTAACCCAAGAATATCCTGCCATATATCAGATATTATCTGTTCATTGGCTGTCAGCGTTGTTCTTTTAGCGCCATGCTCCTGCGCCTTCCTACCCTGCGGCTTCGGCAATGCCTTTCTATCGATCTTCGCGTTAGGCGTAAGCGGGAATTTCTGCAATACAATAAATTCATCGGGTACCATGTAAGCAGGCAGGACTTCATTCAGCCTATGCTTCCATGTTTCAATGAGTTCCTGCGGTACTCGTACCTCATTATTTACAATCGGCGTTCTGGCAAAATCATGCATATCACTTTCATCCCCATCAATTGTATATGCCGGCACCATCAGCTTGTCCGAAACCGGCACAAACACTACATCATACATCCCGTCAGTGCCATCTGTAGTCCAGCGTACATGCGCCTTAAAACCGTGCTTATCTCCAAGTGCCCAGAAAAGATCAGGGTGCACTCCGTTTCCGGCATTCTCTACTTCGGCCCTGATATCATTGACCTTTGTACCGGGATTGGCGGAGTGCAATAACTGCAACAATTTATGGTCTCTTACTGTCCTTGAATTGACCACATGTTTTAGCTCTGTAACCTTTCCACCGTTTGCCTGCAACATTGCCTCAACCTGTGCTACAGTAGTCACATCTTGCCATAGTTTGCTCACCACCGGCTTAACAACTTCTACAGGCATCCCAACATACAACCAGACATCATAGTGGTACTTGGTGGTTTCATTGACAGATTGTCCTTTCCTCAGCTGTACATCTACACCGGTAATTTGCGGAATGTGTTGAGGCAGTAGGTAGAAGAACGCAGGGTCTGCTACAAACTCTTCCTCTATTCTCAACCTGTTGTCAACTACTTCATTAAACTGCCTTAGTGTGGTACTGCCGGCCGCGCGTGGAAAATGGTCCATAGCATGGTACATTTCCAGCGAATTCTTGCCCTGCATATCACCAATGAAAAGACAACCACCGTGTCCAAGGCGATTAACCGCCTGCCTGACCACATTGATCATGTAGTCGGTGTTGGGGAAGTATTGGGCGACGCTGTTAATCAGCACAAGATCCAGCTGCGTACTACCAATTGCCGAAAAATCATCGGCTGCAGCAACACCTGCCTTTACATGTTTCCACCTTTCAGCATCGGCTGCCAGACGGCTGTTAATATTATTAATAGCTGCCTGCGCATAGTCGGTAGCCATATAGTAGTCAATGCCATCAGCCAGCTCAAACATAACCTGGCCTGCGCCACTGCCTATTTCATAGATCCTTTTCGCCTTCAGTTCTTTTATTCTGGCAACCGAGGTCTGCAACCATTCCGCCAATTGTCGCGTTAGTTCTTCGCTATTCTCCAGGCTTTCCAACAGCGTGCCATCTATATTAGATGAATCTCCCGATTCGTTCTGCTTATTCTCCGCACCTGTTTCATAGAGTGTATCCCATCTGTCTTTCCATGATGGGTTGCCAGCATTATCCTGTTTATCATTAAGTGTTACGTAAGCTACTATACGCTTGTCGTTGGGCACGTCCTCACGGGCAACAACAACGGCCTGCTTGATACCAGGCTGCTTCGCAGCGATCGTTTCTATTTCGCCCAGTTCTATTCTATGTCCTCTGATCTTTACCTGGTGGTCAATACGGCCCAGACAAACCAACTGTCCGTCAGGCAACATTTTTACAAGGTCGCCGGTACGATACAATTTTGCATCTGGTATGTTAGAAAAAGTATCCGGTACAAATTTCTCCCCAGTAAGCTCAGGCCTGTTGAGATAGCCGTCTGCAACGCCCATTCCCCCAATATAAAGTTCCCCTGCTTTGCCGGCACGAACCGGCTTACCCTGTTCATCCATCACATATACTGTGGTATTATTGATAGGTAACCCGATAGTTATTTGTTTATCGCCTGCCTGTATATTTCTTAATGTGGACCAGATGGTTGTCTCTGTAGGACCGTACATATTCCACAACTCACTGCCACGAGCAAGCAATTTCTCTGCAAGGTCGCCAGGCAATGCTTCCCCACCCGATAACATCTTTAACGGAAACTTCTGTTGCCATTCAGCATCCAGTAACATCTGCCAGCTGGATGGTGTAGCCTGCATCATGGTGATCTTTTCCTTTTCGAGCAGGTACAGCAGCAATCGGCCATCTTTGGTAGCATCGGTCTCAGCTAACACCAGGGTAGCCCCTGATATCAGTGGCAGATACAATTCAAGTCCGGCAATGTCAAATGAGATCGATGTAATAGCCAGCAACCTGTCATGCTCTGTTATTCCTGGCTTCGACTGCATACTCAGCAGGAAGTTGGCCAGATTAGTATGTGTGATCTTAACCCCTTTGGGTTGGCCGGTTGACCCTGATGTGTACAATACGTAGGCTATATCGCTGCCATTAATTTCGTACTTTGGTTTCTGCCTGATGTATATGCCCAGGCTTGCCCAAACCTCATCTATGATCAGTTCTTTAGTAGTGCCCAGAAATTTATACTTGTACTCCTTTGCTGTGATCAGTAACCTTGCGCCTGAATCGATGAGCATAAACCTTGTTCTATCCAAAGGATATTCAGGATCTAATGGCAGATAAGTTGCACCAGCCTTTAGCACACCCAATAAGCAAACCAGCATTTCTACCGACCTGTCTAATGATATGGCAACAATATCTCCTTTACCAATACCCTTTTGCATCAGCAATGTAGACAACTGATCTGCCTTCTCATTGAGTTGCTTATAGGTAAGCGGTACCGTCTTAAATCTTACCGCAGGTTTATCGGCATATTGTATAACTGCGTCCTCCAGTAGTTTTATTAGTGTAACATCAGGAGCTATGTAAACATCATTTGCGGTAGCCTCAACCGCCACTACTGCTTCAGTCGTTTCTACTGCTACTTCGTCTGTAGAACGCTCATAGTTATCTTCTTCTTCGCCCGCAAGATCTCCTATTGTGGTAGCAGGTGCATCAATGATCTGTTTTAAGATCCCCTCATAACTTTCATTGAACGCGTCGATCGTATCAGCATCGAAGAGGTCGGTGTTATATGACCACTCCATAATAATACCATCCTTAGATCCGGTAGCGTTGAGATAGATCTCAAAGGTTTCGTAGTCACGCGGATTACTGATCAACTTAAATTTCAACCCATCGAAAGCCACTGAGTTATCCATACCCATGTCGATATTAAACATGACCGGCACCAGCGGTATACGCGAAGGGTCTCTGGCTATATATAACTTCTTGATGAGTTCACCGAACGTAAGTCGTTGATGATCATACGCATCCAGTACTTCCGACTTGCGCCTTTTCAGGTAGCCTGTAAATGGTAATGCAGTATCGATATGGGTTCGTAATGGCAATAAATTCACACAGTGCCCCACTACATTGGTGAGACCCGTTGCGGCCTGTCCGGATGCAGGCAGACCCACTACAAGGTCATCCTGACGGGTAATTTTATAGAGGAACACTTCAAAGGCAGCCAGCAATGTAGTTACCAGGCTGGCACCTTGCTTCGCCCCTACCGACTTCAATTGGTCGGCCATCTGCTTTGTTATCGGATGGTCTATTCTGTGCCCCTTATATGTTTTGCCTGCTGGCCGTACCCTGTCAGTAGGCACATCAACAATTGGTACATCTCCCTTGTATAAATTCAGCCAATAGTTCTCCGTGTCTTTATATGCCTTTGTTAGTTTGAATGATAACTGAGCTGAGGCGTAATCGCTGATCTGTGATGCCGGCTCCAGGGTGATCTGTTCTCCCTTTGTGTAGGCATTGTACATGCGGCTCAG
>CANBQQ010000323.1 GCA_947371715.1 Flavipsychrobacter stenotrophus | reverse complement strand
ACAATTGTTTAGTTACTGTAAATGGGACAGACTCTGCATTCAGCTATAAAGTAACGGTTGACAAAATTTCGAGCGGCAGACTGGGATTATATTACGCGGACCTACACGGCAACGTAGAGCAGAACATGATTACAGCCAATCTTACTGTGGCCGATTCACTAAAGAAGGAACGATTTGCACTGGCAGCTGGAATGGCAAAAGAGGGCAACCTGCAAGTAATATCATTAAGGCCGGGCATGAAGCTGAACTATAAGACATGGGAAGTAAAACCAGAGAATAGAATAGTGCTGACGACCGGAGGATATTATATTCAGAACTTTGAGGTAAGCAGCGCGGGACAATATATAAAGGCCAATAGTGAAACACCATCGGCAGATGCAGTGCTGAAAATAGACATCACCAACTTCTTGCTCTCCAACATAACCGGCATAGCTAATGCTGGTGACACCGTGCTTGCCAACGGCGTACTTGGCGCAGCGGTAACCATGCAAAAGACACAGGCAGGCGGACAGGAAATAACCGGCGACCTGGCAATACTTGACCTATCTGTAATGGGCGACACATTGGGCAACCTTAAGGCACTTGTTAACAACAAAGCCAAAAATGTGCTGGATGCCAAGGTAACTCTTAACGGACATGAGAATGATATAGCAATAAACGGAGCTTACTACTTAGAGAAAAAGGACGGCAATGATTTTGACATGACCGTTGATATGAAGGCGCTATCGGCAAAGAGCTTTGAAGGACTGGCGATGGGCCAGGTTCGTAACAGCACAGGCTTTGTGAGAGGCGAACTGAAGCTTACCGGAACAACAGTGTACCCTAAAGTGAACGGGCAATTAAAGACAGATAACCTCAGAACAACAATAGCTACGATCAATTCAAACTTCAAATTCCCTGCAGAGACAATTAAATTTGGAGGAGATGTGATCACCTTCAATAAATTCAACATACTGGATAGCCCGGACAATAAAGCAACTATAGATGGTACGGTGAACATGCATGAACTGACCAACCCGGAAATGGACCTGCACATCAATGCGAAAAACTGGCGGGCAGTACATTCTTCTGCAAAAGATAATAAAGTATTTTATGGCGACCTTGTTATTACAACCAACCTCGACATTAGCGGCACTCCATCTGCACCAACTGTGGATGGCAGTCTGAATATACTGAAGGGCACCAATCTTACCATTGTTACACCGGAAAAGAATCCGGAAATAGAAAGCAGGAAGGGGATAGTGAAATTCGTAAATGGCAGAGATAACGGCAGGGAAAATCTATTGATACCTAAGAAAAAAGACACCACTGCAAAACGCAAGCTGGCCAAAGGATCTGACATAAATGTAAATGTGCTCGTTGATAAGAATGCACAGTTCAGCCTGATCATCGACCAGGCCAACGGAGACTTCCTAAGCGTACGTGGGGACGCTTCACTGAATGCATCTGTAGCACGAAATGGCACCATTGCCCTTACCGGCAACTACGCCCTGCATGACGGTAATTACCAATTCAGTTACAACTTCATTAAACGTAAATTTAAGATCAAGGACGGCAGTGCGATCACTTTTGCAGGTGACCCAATTAATGGCACCAACATGGATATAACGGCTGTTTATGAAGCTGTAGTGCCCCCGTATGACCTGGTGCAAAGGCAGGTAGATGAGGCGTCTCTAAACTACTATAAGCAGCGCATACCATTCGACATAGAGCTATACCTAAAAGGCCAGGTATTGAAACCAGGCATCAGCTTTAATGTAGCATTGCCCGACAATAAGGTATATCCGCTCTCGTCTGACAAAATAGAATTGATACAAGGGAAACTAACCCAGTTACGCACAGACACATCTGAACTCAACAAACAAGTATTTGCTGTGCTGATCCTTAATCGATTTGTATCAGACGATCCGTTCAAGTCTGACGCATCGTCTAGCGCAACGTTTACAGCGTTGCAAAGTGTGAGCACATTTATAGGAGAACAGTTGAACCAGGCCGCAGGCAAATTAGTAAAGGGAGTAGATCTTTCAGTAGATCTTGCTACGTCTGAGGATTATACTACGGGCGATCTGCGCCAACGTACAGATCTTAATGTGGCTGCCACTAAGCGACTGCTAGACGACCGACTTAAGCTTACAGTAGGCAACAACTTTGAACTGGAAGGTCCTCAAACCAGCAACCAGCAAACAAGTTATGTGCCTACCAACCTTGCCGCAGACTATCTATTATCTGAAGACGGGAGATATTCTATAAGAGGATACAGACGCGCGTATGACCAGGGAGTGATACAGGGCTTTGTGACGGAAACCGGTGTAAACTTTATTGTAAGTCTTGACTACAACAAGTTTAAGACCGTATTTAAGAAAAAGAAGGCGAGAACAGCCGCTGATACTACACGAATTAATTAAGACACTATGCCATTGCGACGAATATATATCCTGTTGTCCACCATTATATGCTGCGTGCTGATATCGTCATGCAGCAACAGTCGGCATCTGGCCGAAGGCGAGAGCCTGTTCATTGGCAGCAAGGTGCATATAAAAGACTTTTCGGGCAAAACGAGCGAGCGAAAACTCCTGGTAAAAGACCTACAGGAACAGGTAAGACCGCGCCCAAACAAAAAATCGTTCGGAATAAGATTGAAACTTAGTATTTATAACCTTGCAGGTGAGCCGAAAAAGAAGAAAGGTCTGCGCAACTGGATGCGCACAAAAGTAGGTGAACCACCAATTATGGGCAGTAGTGTAAGAACTGCAGCCAATAATGCACTGGTAGAAAACTATATGGAAAACAGAGGTTATTTCACTGCTAAGGTAAAATCGGACCTTGTGGTAAATAAAAAGAAAAAATCTACTCTTATTATCGACCTGTCGGCAGGCAACCAATATTTTATTGACAGCGTTACTTTCAGACAAGATTCGTCGGAGATAGCAAAGGATATAGTGGCGAACTTTTCTGAGTCTCTATTAAAACCCGGAGTACCTTATAATCTTACTTTGATCAAAGCAGAACGCATACGGATAGACCGCATGCTAAAGGAAAAAGGATATTTCTATTTCAGCCCGGATTATTTGCTGATCGTGGCGGATACCGGAATTGGCGAGAACAAGATACATGCAAGGGTACAATTAAAACACAGAGAAATACCGCCGGAAGTATATGCAAAGTATACCATCAACGATATATACATCTATGCCAATTACCGCCTGCAGGGAAACAAGCAAGACACTAACGTAGCCAACAGAGTACAGGTAGACAACTACTATGTTATTGACCAGAAAAAGAAATTCAAGCCCGAGATATTTTCGCAGGCAATGATCTTTGAAAAAGGTGATCTGTATAGCATGGATGATCAAAATAAATCGCTAAGCCGACTGGTGAATATGGGTACTTTCAAGTTTGTGAAGAACAGGTTTGACCCTATTGGTGATTCGCTGCTAGATGTGTATTATTACCTTACACCGTATCCCAAAAAATCACTTCGTTTTGAAATAGGTGGATTGACGCAAAACGACAACCGTGCGGGCACAAGAGGTACGGTAAGCTGGAAAAATCGCAATACCTTCAGAGGAGCAGAGGAACTACTCTTTAAGATCAACGGTGGCTTTGAAGCACAGTATAGTGGAGCACAGAAACGTCCGAATATATACAGCTTTGGCTCGGAGGTCAACCTTTCATTCCCCCGGTTTGTTGTGCCTATCGGCAGTATACAGACACAAAGCCAATACCTGCCGCATACACTGATAAAGCTGAAGTATCGTTACGAATTTCAATCGGAGTTGCTGCGCATCAACTCTTATACCGCATCCTACGGCTACAACTGGAAAGAAGGACCAAGAAAAGAGCACCAGTTCTTTCCTATCAACTTTACTTATGTAAAAACAGATAGCCTGAATAGAGAAAATGTAGGGCGATTGCTTTATGGCAACCTGATATTTGATGGTATCATTGTTGGCCCTACCTATGAATTTACCTATAACTCGCAGGTAGGTACACAAAAGAAACATGCCATCTATTTTGACGGATTGATAGACCTCTCAGGAAATATTCTCGGGATAGCAGAAAATGCCGACTATGCCAGCAATCCTAAAAAACTCTTCGGACAAACGTATGCACAGTATATAAAGCTCGTGCCCGATTTCAGGTATTACTTCCGCGCATCAGGTACTACCAATTTTGCAACCCGACTGATGGCCGGCCTGGGTGTACCATACGGCAACTCCAGCCAGTTACCCAATATCAAGCAGTTCTGGGCAGGTGGCAATAGTGACCTCAGAGGCTTCGCATCGCGACTGGCAGGACCAGGAACTTTTAATGCAACTAATCGCACTGACAACACCAGCTATATACAAACGCTGGGTGACATAAAACTGGAAGCAAACGTAGAGGTAAGGCAGACCCTTTATAAATTCCTGAACGGAGCCTTGTTTATGGATGCCGGTAACGTATGGCTATACAGAGAAAACGCCACCTACCCCGGCGGAAAATTCACAAACGATTTCTACAAAGAGTTTAATGCTAACGTTGGTGCCGGTCTGCGTTTCGACTTTAAGATACTGGTGCTACGCCTTGATCTGGGTATGCC
>CANBQQ010000322.1 GCA_947371715.1 Flavipsychrobacter stenotrophus | reverse complement strand
ATCACTATCAGGTCATTCTGCTTAAAGGTTTTAGTTTCTCTTCCCTGTCTGTCGTAGTAGGTGCGGCGTACCTTAATGAAGTTGTCTTCTTCTTTGTAGCTGCCATCGGCGGTTATACCGTTAAGCTCCCAGAAGTAGTAATAGCCGCCGGTTCTTTTCACCTGCACATTCATAGCGGCATTGGCAAATGCTCTCATGTTTACGTTCAGGGGCTGTCCTGTGGTGGTGCCTACGCTCTTGTTATTTGCCGTTACAGTTGCAGTTGAAGTTGTTTGGTTGGCTATCTTCATTATTTTGCCGAGTGCCAGCATACTGAAGGAGTTTTCCTGGGTACTGAGGTAGCGTTCTTTTCTTAGTTGCTCTGATAATTGTCTTGCCAATATACCTACCTGCCTGTTGTTGGGGTCAATATCCAGCATTACGAGCAACGACAGTGCCTCATCGCGAATCTGGCTATTAAAGCTGCCGCCAAAGGTGTGATTGGGCACCTCGCCTGTAAATGCCGGAGGCATTACTGCCTTAGCCTGAGAAGGCTGACCGGATAGTGCATAAGCAGCCGCCAGCATATACTTGCTGTCCAGTGTCAGCAATTCCTGATGAGCTTTATAGTAGTTCATATCCGATTGTTGCGACTGACCTGACATAGCGAGTACGTAAAGTGAATACGCAATTTCCTCGGGTGCTACTTCTTTTTTTGCTGTGCCGTTGTAGTAGAATGTTACAGTTTCCTTTTTGTACATTCTGTACTTCATGTACTCCTGCAAGCGCTGCAGTGTGTGGGCATTTACATCAAATCCTGCTTTCTTTGCTTCCAGCATAAAGTGACATGCGTAGATACTTCCCCACCAGCTTTCGCCGCCACCTTCGGGCCAGTAAGACATGCCGCCATCGCCCTGTTGCATAGACTGCAGCTTAATGATGGCTTGTTGTACATTGCTTGCCGGGTTAAGTTCGGTGTTGGTGCCATTGTTCATGCCCTTCACAAGGTCAGCGTAATACAATTGCGGGAATGCAGCAGATACAGTTTGTTCCACACAGCCGTATGGATAGCGCACAAGGTCTTCCAGGTGTTTGCTGAACTGCGTAAGCGGCGATTTACTTACTATCAGCTTGCCAGCTACAGAGGTTGGTATAAACTTGTTTGTGATGTCTATTGGTGTAGTCCTGTTCTCACCTGCTACGCCATAGCCAGTCAGCTTTTGTAATGATGCCGGTGGTCTTATGCTGATGTCCGTTTCGTTGCTAAATGTCTCGTTAAATGCTTTTACCGTTACTGTTACTTTACCCACACCAATAGATGGCTGCGCAATTATATTGTAGATAGCACGACCTTCCCTGTTGGCAGGTATTTGCACCGTCTGTGTTGCTGATCCCTGTACGCCAAGCGGACCGGATGTTTGCACGGTTACATATGCAGTAGCAGTATTGCCTGTTGTATTGCTCATAGACACGCTCATAGTTACATCGTCTTTAGGTGTAAGGAAGCGAGGTAATGCTGTGCTGATGACAATTGGGTCGGCCACCTTCATATGCTTATCCTGGCTACCGAAACTCTTGTTTTTATAAGCAAGTGCCATTACCCTTATGTCGCCCGAGAACTGTGGAATATCTATATCGTATTTTACGTTGCCGCGGCTGTCTGCCTGCAATATGCCACTCCAGAACGATACATTCTTTACCCTGTTCACGAACATAGGATTTACCCGGCCGCTGTTGCTTTCCGCGCCATCACCGCCGGTACTTGATTGTCTCGTTTTTATCTCCGGTAATAGCCATGGATAGATATCATAGCTGTTTATTGATAAGGCTACTTTCTGGTAAAAATAGTCGTAAGGATCTGGTGTGGCGAAGTTCTTCACCTGTAGTATTCCTTCATCTACTGCTGCCACGGTTACAAATGCACCGGGGGTAGTTTTTACATTTATAGTTTGTTTGGTTCGTGATCTTGATTTTTCGGCAACAGTAATTGCCACCGGTATGTTGTAGCTCTTGTTAGTTACCCTTACATTTTTAAATCCATGTCCTACAGTTAGCGGCATATCACTGCCATCCATTGGTCTAAAGAGCGTTGCGGTAATATATACGTTTGGCAGGGATGCATCATCTACAGGAAAGGATAAAGCAGCCGATTTATTCTTTGTATTCAGGTAGTAATATTTGATGATGTGGTCACGCTCTATGGTGACCAGCATTTTTCCTTCAAATGGTGCGGTGAACAAGGCCTTGACCGTTTCGCCGGTATTGTACTCCTTCTTGTCGGTTTTTATTTCAACGTTGCCCTCGTTATTCACTTCGAATGATGAGTACTGCGCGTCATTCCAACCGTATGCGTAAAGCGTCTTAGCTACATAGGTGTTCGATCCGTTTATCGCTACCCTAACTTCATATTCTCCACTTTGCTGCGGTGTAAATGTATAAGCAGCATTAGTGCCACTGATCTGCACTACCTGGGTGGATATTTGTTTGTCTTCATTGGCCGACACATACCTGTAGCCATTACCATTTTGCTGTATTACGGTGTGCCATTCTTTTTTTATTACACTAACAACGGCAGTTGCATTTTGTGGCACTTCTCGTTTGTCCAATGCTATCAGGCCCATTTTTACAGGCAGTCGGGTTGTTATATATTCCTGGTCGCACTTTATACCTGCGTATACGGGTTGGGCGTACACCATAAAATGCTCGTAGCGGTGCACAGGTCGCCCGGTTTCATCAAACACTGTGGCCATAATATTACCGTTCAGTATCCCCGAGTTGGCCAGATTGGCATCCAGCTTAAATGTTTCAGTGGCACCACCTCGGTCATCTGTCTTGCCTTGGCGGATATCGGTATTGAAGTTGAAATCATTCCTGAGTTCAAAATTGTATTCCGGATATTTTTCTGATGGGAATGTAGTTTTTGCAAGGTTCATCTCACAACTGTAGTTGCGGCCTGCTGCCGGAGTTCCAAAAAGGTTGTCGGCTTGTATTTGTGCTACTACACTTTCACCTGGTGTATATTCTTTTTTGGGAGTGGTTACGTTCACCTTCATACGGTCCGGCATAAATTCTTCCACACTTATGTTATAAGAGTTAAGTAGAACATTGTTGCCGGTAAATACCTCCAGCAGGTAATTGCCGGTTATAGCAGTGGGTGGGGTAGGGAACTGCGCCTCGCACGAGCCTTGCTCATTGAGTATCTTCTGCACAGTGGCAAACTCTTTGCCGTTGGGCATACTCAATTTCAGTTTTACGGGTACGTCCGTTTGTTGTTGCCATTGTTCGCTACGAATAATGGTACTTACATGTATGGTTTCTCCCGGTCGGTACAGGTTACGTTCAGGGTATATCATCGCAATCAGGCCGGTTTCATTCGGGTTGCGGCCACCAACGTCAAATCTCGATGTGCCTATCTGCGTTTTATTAAACCAGACAAAGCTGAATTCATCGCCCTTTCTAGCTGTTACCATAGCAACTTTAAAGCCGGGTGATGACTGGCTGATATTTTTGAATACAGCTACACCGTCAGCGTCGGTTGTTACGGTAGCCAATTTTTGGTTGTTGCTGCTGATGAACGATACATTTACACCCGGCATTGCTGCTGCGGTGCGAATACTGTTGGTAAATACATAGATATTGTCTTTCTCTTCTTTTACTATAATGCCAATGTCTGATATAGCTATGATCTTTGATTCCTGTATCCAGTTTTGTTCCTTAGATCTTACCATCACTACGTAGACGCCATTGTACCCTTTAACCCTGTCTTCAAAATCAAGGTGCAGCAATCGTGCTGCATTTTGCGCAGGTAACTTTGCTGTTTCATACGTTTGATGGAAGATAGTATCGCCAAGGTTCTCTGTCTGGTAGAATTGATAGGAAGTTCCTTCATCATCCTTTTCATCGTAGTGGTAGTTATAGTCTTTATCGGTGCGCATAAATGCTTCGAGGTTGTTCTCGTAAACCTTTATCACGCATACCTCTACAGTTGGTACATTTACAATATTCAGTAGAAGGTTCTTATACCCGGCAGATGACAGGTACATGCCCTTTGTGTTGACAAAACTTATAGATGGGTGCAGTTTGCCAAAGGCTATCTGTTCTGTATGATCGCTCTTCATTTTCCCGCCGAAGCTGCCTTCCAGCCCTGTCTTAATGGTCATAGTATACAGCTGTGACGCAATAAGTTTGGCGCCTGATACAATAAAGCCACCATCACACACGGTTACATCAAAGTCTACCGCCGGGCTCAAGCTGATCATGTTCTTCAGGTTAGTTTCTACAACCGGTTGTGAGGTACTAACTGTTATGATGCCTTCGGTGCCGGTATGCTGTGCTACAATACCTGTTACGGTAAGGTTGTAGCGCGATGGTATGCCTATGGTAAAGGCAGTATCTTTTAGCGATGTATATTTAGCGCCAACTATTGGTATGCCTTTGTCGAGCTGTACTTTGAGTGGCGTTTCTTCATCTTTATCGTTTACCGGCATAAATTGCACTGACAGCGTTTTGCCATTGCCTGTGTTGGCGGTGTTGATAGTTACATTGTTGCCGCCGCTATTCAGCCGCAGGCGATTAACCACCTCGCCGAGGTTTACTTCATAGTT
>CANBQQ010000321.1 GCA_947371715.1 Flavipsychrobacter stenotrophus | reverse complement strand
GATTCCTTATCACCCGGATTACGATCGGGGTGATACTGCATAGCTACCTTTCTGTAAGCCTTCTTGATCTCATCAGCACTGGCACCTTTCGCCACTCCAAGAACCTCGTAATAATCTCTTTTTGCCATATTCTATCCCCCGAACAGGGACGGTATTTTATGTTTATCAAATATTTTTTCTGCACCAATCCGCTCGCGAACGTAAAATCGCAGGATCATATTTACTACTCATCACGCTATCCCTAAGCCACAGTTTTTACCTTTAAGTTTTTACTTTTAACTTAATTCCCTACAACCACCTTAGCATGCCTGATCAGCTTGTCATTAAGATAGTAACCCGGCTCTACCATATCTATCACTTTACCCTTCATCTTAGGGCTCGGTGCAGGTATTTCGGTAATAGCTTCGTGCAGGTCTGCGTTAAACTCTTCATTAATTGCTTCCATTGCTTTCAGCCCTTTATGCTGCAAAACAGTACGCAATTTATTGAAAACCAATGCAACACCTTCTTTTAATGCAGCTACATCAGTCGCTTTTTCTATCTGCATTTCAGCACGGCCCATATCATCAAGCACTACAAGCAAAGATTGTATGATCTCCTTTCCAGCAAGCTGTGTCATTTCTATACGCTCCTTGGCACTCCTCCTTCTGAAGTTATCAAACTCAGCTATCAGTCTCAGGTGCTTATCCTTCACCTCATCCAGCTCAGCCTGTATCTTAGCTATCTCTTCGTCATTGCCTTCGCTCAACGGGTCATTACCATGACGGCTGTCGTCAGTATTCAGCACATTGCCTAGTACTTCTTCCATGTCTTCATTGTGTGCCAAGTTGTCGCCACTGTTATTAGTAGTATCTTTTATATTATCACTCATAGACTTCTTTTTTTTGAAAAACATAATGCATATATACCCGACAATAATTTTGCCAAACCAATAAATGGGACAAAATGTCGGAATAAATTCATCCTGTCTGCCGTAACTGATCTATGAAACCAGCAGCCGCTGCAGCTACCAACACCCATATCACTATTTGCCGCTACAATGAATGTAGCATTGCGTTATCAATTACAACAATCCTTTGCCGCTATCTTTTGTCCACTATTTAGTATAATTTTACACCTCTTACCATTCCGACGCTTTTACCTAAATGATCAGACTAAGTGTAGCCATTATAACTTTCAATGAAGAAAAGAACATCGGCAGATGTCTGGCTTCTCTCAAAGATGTGGCTGATGAGATCATAGTAGTAGACAGTAATTCTACAGATAAAACTGCCGAGATTGCACGCAGTTACGGAGCCAGGGTGATCCTTAACCCTTTCGAAGGATATGGGCAGCAAAAGAACCTCGCAACAGACAGTGCATCTAATGACTGGGTACTCTCTTTAGATGCCGATGAAGAACTAGCCCCCGAAATAACAAAAAGCATACTACAGGTCAAAGAACACCAGCAATACAATGTTTACGAAATGGCCCGCTTTACCAATTATTGCGGCCAGTGGATAAAACACAGCGGCTGGTACCCCGATAAACAAACGCGCCTCTACAACCGCACCAAAGGCCGCTGGATAGAAAAGAAAGTACACGAATACTGGGACCTCTACGAAGAAGGTAAAAAAGGATTGCTGAAAGGTGATCTGCTACACTATAGCTACACCTCGCTTGAAGATCATTTAAGTAAAATAGACCGGTACTCAGAGCTCTCCGCACTCGATGCGGTAGCCCGCGGAAAAAAAGCATCTCTACTCACCATCATCTTTTCCCCTTTCTGGCATTTCTTCAATGAGTACTTCATCAAACTGGGCTTTCTCGATGGCTTCCATGGCTACACCATCTGCAAGCTCTCCGCTTACGCCACCTTCAGCAAGTACACCAAGATCAGGATGTTCAGTAAAATGCAGAAGTAGGAACAATTGTTTATCAAACCATCGCGTTACATGTCATGACCCCGTTAGGTGGTCACCGCTTTGTAGCAATCCATAAACCTTATTCTCACCCGCGAGCCGTAGGTTCGCGCCCAATCGTAACCGTTGCGTCTTTTGAATGTGTAATCGGTATTAGCCGGATAATTTTATGCGTCAACCGTTTGCGTTTTCTACTACAACGCCTGGCCTTTGCGCTCTTTGAGTGCAATGTTCCTAACTTGAAAATAGACCTAAATGCAGAAAGGCATCCCGTTACCGGAATGCCTTTCAATATGATTTATGAAATCAGAATTAAGCGATTTCAACTTCAGCACCAGCTTCTTTCAGCTTAGATGCGATATCTTCAGCTTCGCCCTTGCTAACGCCTTCCTTTACATTCTTAGGTGCGCCATCAACTAATTCCTTAGCTTCCTTCAAACCAAGACCTGTAAGGTCCTTAACTATCTTAACAACGTTAAGTTTAGAAGCGCCTGCGCTCTTCAATACTACGTTGAAAGCAGTCTTCTCAGCAGCAGCTGCTGGAGCATCTCCACCACCTGCAGACATTACAACTGCAGCAGCAGCTGGCTCAATGCCGTAATCAGATTTCAAGATGTTAGCTAATTCCTGTACGTCTTTTACAGTCAATGCTACTAATTGTTCGGCTAATGCTTTTACGTCTGCCATTTTGTATGATTTTTAAATTTTTGTTTTTTAATTAATGTTGTTAATGTACTCGTACTCTTTGTAACTTATATATTGGACTTGGAAGCCTGTGTTAATCTGGCAATTGGAACAATGTCCGACCACCATTTCCCCAACACCTCAGCAGGTTAGCAATTGTAAAATTGCCGAATTGCCAAATTGTCGAATTATTCAGCAGATGCTTCTGCCGGAGCAGCAGCTTCTTCTGTAGCGCCCGCTGCGCCTTCGTGGTGGTGCAACAATGCAGCCAATACACGCTTTGCAGGAGACTGGAGCAAGCCAAGAACTTCGCCGATAAGCTCGTTCTTCGTCTTGATCTTCGTAAGGTTTGCCAGTTCGTTATCGCCTGTAAATACATCTGTACCAATCAAAGCAGCTTTCAATTCCGGCTTTTCTTTGTTCGTCTTACGGAAAGAAGAAAGGATCAGAGCTGGCTCCTTTGGTGAGTCAGAGAACATAAGTGCGGTAACACCATGTAATGACTGGTAAATGTCTGCGTATTTCTCGTCATTAAAGCTTTCAAGTGCTTTCTTGATGAGGGTATTCTTTGCAACCTTTATTTCTACATTCTTTTCGAAACACAGGCGACGCAGCTTTGAGATCTGGTCTACCGTCAATGATTCGGTATTGGTGATGTAAAAGTTGTCGTACTGAGCAAATTTTTCTTTCAGTGCAACTATAGCTTCATTCTTTTGAGCTGGTGTCATTTTTTTTAATTTGATAATTTGACAATTCGGCAATTTTGGTAATAGTATTCAACCGCCGGAGGTTTCAAATTAGTTAATCAATAGTTTTGATTCAGGCCATTCGCTAATTGTGACATTGTCGAATTGCCAAATTGATTTAGCCTACAGACTTAGTATCAATAGAAAGTCCCGGGCTCATTGTTGCTGCCATGCTGATACCCTTTAAGTAAGTACCCTTTGCAGTTGCCGGCTTCATACGGATTAGCGTATTGATCAGTTCCTGTGCATTCTCAGCAATTTTCTCCGGAGCAAAAGAGATACGGCCTATAGACGCATGGATGATACCAGCCTTGTCTATTTTGAACGCTATCTTACCGCCCTTTACTTCATTTACTGCATTAGCTACATCGTTAGTAACTGTACCTGTCTTTGGGTTAGGCATCAGGTTACGTGGTCCGAGTATCTTACCCAGCTTACCTATCTTAGGCATTACAGATGGAGTAGCAACTACTACATCTATATCAGTCCAGCCCTGCTCTATCTTCTGTACGAATTCGTCCAGACCTACAAAGTCAGCACCTGCTGCTCTTGCTTCTGCTTCCTTATCAGGAGTACAAAGCACCAATACGCGCTTTGTTTTACCTGTACCATGAGGAAGACTTACAGTACCACGGATCGCCTGGTCTGCTTTCTTAGGATCAACGCCTAAACGGATATGTACGTCTACTGAGCTATCGAACTTAGTAACGTTTATTGACTTTACCAGAGCAGATGCTTCAGTAAGTGAATATGTTTTATTTTTTTCAAGTTTAGCTTCTACAGCTTTTCTTTTCTTTGTGATTGCCATTGCATCAAAAATTTAATAAGGTGGATAATTAAGCCCAGGGTGCTGTACCTTCTACAGTGAAGCCCATGCTACGCGCTGTACCTGCTACCATGCTCATTGCACTGTGCAGTGTAAAGCAATTAAGATCAGCCATTTTGTCCTTGGCTATTTCTTCTACCTGTGCCCAGGTTACCTTACCAACTTTCTGCCTGTTTGGCTCCTTAGAACCCTTTGGCTGCTTAGCAAGTTCCATCAACTGCACTGCTGCAGGTGGTGTCTTGATCACGAAGTCGAAAGACTTGTCTGTGTAAACTGTAAGTGTTACAGGAAGTATTTTTCCTATTTTGTCCTGGGTGCGAGCGTTGAACTGCTTGCAAAACTCCATAATGTTGACGCCTTTAGAACCTAGCGCCGGACCGATTGGCGGTGCGGGATTAGCCTGGCCGCCTTTTACCTGTAGCTTTACAAAGCCACTGATTTCTT
>CANBQQ010000320.1 GCA_947371715.1 Flavipsychrobacter stenotrophus | reverse complement strand
CCATTACATTCGGGGCAGGTATTGAGCTGCATAAAGGCTTCTGCCCAGCTACGCACACTCTCAGAACTTGTTTCGCTGAACCAGCGCAGCACCATGTTGACTATCCCCTCGTAGTTATGTTCTGTGATCTCTTCTTTAGGTCCTTCTTCACCGCTATTCACATAGGTTATCTGCCCTTCTTCATTGCCGTAGAGCAATATGTTCAGATGTTTTTCAGACAAATTTTTCAGCGGAGTGGTGAGCGATATTTTATTCTTCTTCGCCAGTATATTCACCATCCTGAACGACCATGCATCACGCTCTTCGCCGAGGGGAGCAATACCACCATCGTTGATGCTTTTGTTCATATCGGGCAGCACCTCTTCCATATTCACCTGGTATACGCTGCCGAGTCCTTTGCACTTAGGGCACGCACCATACGGACTGTTGAATGAGAAGGTGTTGGGCGATGGCTCTTCATAGCTGATACCTGTGTCGGCACACATCAATGAGCGGCTATATTGTACTACTGTATTCTTATCATTCTCGCCAACGAACATGAGGTCTTTACCCATCTGCAGGCTCTTCTGCACACTCTCGCTCATACGGGCTTTAGCATCGGGGCCTACCAGCAGGCGGTCTATCACCAATTCTATATCGTGGATCTTGTACCTGTCCAGCTGCATGCGCTCTTTAAGCTCTACTACCTCTCCATCTACGCGCACCTTCAGGTAACCCTGCTTTCTTAATTGTTCGAATAGCTCGCGGTAATGCCCCTTACGCCCACGAACCACCGGGGCAAGGAGCATGATCTTCTTGCCCATGAAATTGTCCTGAATATGGGCAATGATCTCTTCCTCGCTAAACTTGGTCATCTTCTTACCGGTATTGTAAGAATAGGCATCGGCCACACGGGCAAAAAGCAAACGCATGAAGTCGTAGACCTCCGTCACCGTTCCTACGGTACTGCGCGGATTTCGGTTAGTGGTCTTTTGCTCTATGGATATTACCGGGCTAAGGCCAGAGATCTTATCGACATCGGGGCGCTCAAGGTCGCCCATGAACTGGCGGGCATAGGCAGCAAAGCTTTCCATATACCTGCGTTGTCCTTCGGCAAAAATGGTATCGAATGCCAGCGAAGATTTTCCGCTGCCGCTGATACCGGTGATCACCACCAATTTATTTTTGGGAATGCTTACATCTATATTTTTCAGGTTATGCACCCGTGCACCCATCACCTCTATATTATCGCCCGAAGCAATGCGCTTTTTTGTATCCGTACTCATGTGTATGCAATTTACGATAGTATAGGGTTTGTTGGGTATTTGGTGTTCTTATTGGTGTATTGTATTTGTCTTAAACTGACATATTTTGAATTAAAGGGAATAGAAGTGCGCGATCTATACAGGAGTATAAATACACAAAAAAAAATACATCCAGCTTGCAAAGAGTTGTTGCGGCTCCAGTATTTTACGGTCACAATCTTTTTTAGGCAATGCGTGTATGCGTTTCCTATTGATTGTGAGTTACATCAAACAAAACACCCGCAGTTTTAGCTGCGGGTGGGAAGTATTGGTTGTAATTAATTATGCTTTGTTAGCCCTTTTTGTTGGGGTTGGCTTGGTGGTTTTTGCAGGTGGCAGGCTTACCGGCCTGTTTTGTTGCTCTTCGCCTTCTCTGTGCAATATCTGGCCGCCATTCTGTGGTGGTGTAGTTGGTTTTGCAGCAGGCTTTGGTGGTTCAGGCTTTGTTACTACGGTTGCAGGCTTTGCTGCCGCAGGTTTAGTTGTGGTAACCGTTGTTGTTTTTGTTACTGTCTTAGTTACTGTAGGTTTGGTTGTAGTCTTTGTGGTAGTATTAGCTACTGTTACTGTAGTGGTTGCCGTTGTTGGTTTCTTTGCCTTCATCGGTTTCCTTTTTACAGGCAACTTTTCAAGCACTATGATTCCCCTATTGAAATCGGCACCTGCGTTCATGATCTTCCTGAACTCACCATAGTCTCTTACAGAGTAGTGGGTCTTAGGATAAGATTCGTCGATCGAAATGACCATTTTATTGCCTTTCAGGTTCCAGTTAGAGCGGAAGTAGGCAATGGTGTTGCCATTGTCTCTGTCTGTCTGTTCTACATTAAGGGTCATGTTTTCTACGTCTACCACCTTGTATCCTTCGGGAATGTTTACGTTGATGGTGTAGGAATTGGAAAACGCATATTCAAGGTCAACAGGTAGTACTCTGTCTTTTTCGTCATATAGGTGTGGCTGGCTGCCAATAGCGTTACCGGCATTAATGATATACCTGTTACCGGCCTTTTCTATCATATCCGGCACTCTTACTATTGCGTTTATGATCAGCGGCTTGTTCTCATAAACTGTACTGAAAGATTCATTGGATGTAGAATACCTGATAAGGTCTTCCTGGCGTTCTGCTATTTTAACCTCATCTTTTATCAGCTCCTTTATTTTTTCCTTTGGTGTCTTTGCCAGGTCCAGGCGCAGATCGGCAGCATTATAACCGGTGTAAATGCAAGTGACATCGGCACTGGTATTCATTTCGGGGCTGATGCTGATCTCGGTATTCATTTTAAAAGTGGTAGCATGCGTTTCGTGCGGTACTATTGTTCTTTGTATCGCATCAGCAGCAGCCACATCACCACCCACTACATATCCCTGTTCAGGGTTGGTCTTTGTGAATATACCCTTATTGTTGATCATGGTATAAGGCAGTTCCGGATACCTGTAGTATTGCTCGGTCGGTGCCAGGTAAGCATCAAAATCGGGGAAGTAAAAAATATAATCATCAAGCGGTGCCCAGTTAATGAACTGCTTGTCCATCAGATGTTCCCGGCGATCAGATACCTTACCCAGTTCATGATTAATACCGCATACCCTGAAACACATTGCGAATAACCTTACTATACCTGCATCTGTAGCTGATTTCTTAGCCAATACGGTATCGAGGTTATCGCCTTCTCTTGGAGACAGCTCCCAATATTGCATGATATTGGTCTTGATACCGTCTTCGATCATTTTTATTTTCTTCTCGTCACTTTCTGTTCCTCTGATACCTACTGTGTTAGTAAGAAATCTGTTTACCGCCAGTCTTTCAGATTCTTTAAGACCCACCTGGTCCATGCGGATGTTCTTCCTGTTAGGGAGCATCCTGTCGACCATGTTCTTATCGTAAAAGCGGGTATACAAATTCTGCGCCAGCTTATCGTAAGTATACTCTTCTCCGCGCTGGTAACCACCACGGCTTACATAATGGTCTATGCCATATTCCAGGCGCATTGTGTACAGATCATAAAAACTGTACGGCTGCCTTTCCAATGCAGGTATATCTGCCTGGTAGATCTTTATCTGTTTGTGATTACCTACTATTTCTTCATGACCCGACGGGAAACCGTGGTATCCCTTGGTGTTGAAGGTCATTTCTTTAGGGTAGTTAAGCTCAAAGAATGTATTCAATACAGGTATTGTGTACTGAAAGTAGATGCTACCGAAATTAGACGACAGTGCCTTATACTTTACCACCAGCTCTATCTCCGCATTTTTCTCCATACCATCGAATGCGAAGAATATGCCACCCGATCCTGCATAAAGCATGTTGTAGCGCACATCGCGGGTAGTACCATCGGGCAAGATCACACGTGCCTTGATAGAATCAATGCGAGACTGATTGCGCTCGTAAGGAACGGTAATGGTATTGAACTGTTCGATACCTTTCCTATCGAGCACCTTTACTATACGGTGAATGGTACTGTACATGGTAGTACCCTTACCTTCAAATATATAGTCTCTTTTTTCGCTTTCCAGGATTACAACGGCATGTTCTTTAAAGTACTCTACCGGTATAGGATGCATCTTAGGTTTTGGATCCCAGTCTGCAAACTTAGGTGGCTGCTCCTGCGCTGTAGCTGCGAAAGAAGCTACCATCAGGGAAAATATAAATATGGACAGTTTTTTCATTTTCGATCTTATTTTTTGGCAGTAAGCACTACAGACTCTTTGTATTGATTTTCGAGGGCTACGATAGCTTTGTTGTTCTCAACAAACAATTTTGGCGAAACCATCATTGTATTGAGCTTGTATTCCTTGGTAAGTATTACGTTCTTTCCGTCGTTCTTATAGGTGATGGTGTAGCTCCATTTATCGTCCAGCTTGCCCGATGCATTTTTTGGCAGGTAGCTAACTTTGTAGTTTTTAGGAATCTCCAGTATCACTACTTCTTTCTGGATCTCCTTGTAGCCGTGGTACCATGCGGCCTTACGATCGGCGGTATCAATATAATCATCTTCGAAAGTGCGTAAGATGTTCATGTTTACGATCACGTCTTTCTTCAGGTGGTGTATGTAGTTGCCAACAGTAAAATTACCCGACATTGTAATGTCCTTATTGCCGGTTTCTTTTGTTTTCAACTTATAATCTTCCAGCAGGAATTTGTCTGAACCTCTTGCGGCTATTGATCTTACGATCTTTTCTCTTTCTTCTTTGTCTTTGGTATATGTCAATAATGAGTAACCAAGATTCCATGCAGCATAACCTTCCATTTTCATTTTGAACTGGCCTGCAAGGTCGTTTTCATTGATCGCGGAAATACGGATGAAAGAACTATCGGTAGTTACATTCTTATCGGCATCTAC
>CANBQQ010000319.1 GCA_947371715.1 Flavipsychrobacter stenotrophus | reverse complement strand
GCTCCGCACGCAAAAGGAGCCGGGCTGGGCGTTGTTGTGGTTGGCCAGACCGCTCTTCGCAAGCTCAGCCAACGCTTCTAGCTCGGCCGCCGTTGTCTTGAAATTTAAGGTTGATGCCCGATGGAAATAGAATTCTAATCGGGCATGGGTTTGGTGTAAGTTGATGTTTTTCATGTGGTTCTGTTTTTTGGTTAGGCCCGATGGGTTGGGTTGTATTTGGTTGATGTGTCCAACCGCTTACTTACTTTTCTTTGTGCTGCCGCAAAGAAAAGTAACAAAAGAAAACAGCACTTTTGCGTCCTTCGATAAACTCAGGATGACAAGCTCCGCACGCAAAAGGAGCCGGGCTGGGCGTTGTTGTGGTTGGCCAGACCGCTCTTCGCAAGCTCAGCCAACGCTTCTTGCTCTGCCTCCATACCCTTGTCTTGAAATTTAAGGTTGATGCCCGATGGAAATAGAATTCTAATCGGGCATTGGTGTGGTGTAAGTTGTTGTTTTTCATGTGGTTGTGATTTTGGGTTATGCCCGATCGTACCCGACGAAATGAGGGCGGCGAGCGAAAGAGCGGAGAGCGATCTGGTGGTGTTGTCTCAAAGAGGGCCGGCCCGATGGCTGTTGGTCAGAAGACACAACAGCGGCGAACTGGGGCGTTTTTTGAGGTAATGGCCGATGCTGTTGTCTGAATCAGAATGGCCAGGATTTAAGAATTTGCAGAATGCCCGATGTAAATGAAATTCTAATCGGGCATTGGTTTGGTGTAAGTTGTTGTTTTTCATGTGGTTGTGATTTTGAGGGATGCCCGATCGTGCCCGATAATATGAGTGCGGGGAGCGGAAGAGCGGAGAGCGGTTTGGTGGTGTTGTCTCAAAGTGGACCGGCCTGATGGCTGTTGGTCGGAAGACACAACAGCGGCGAACGCGGGGGGATCTTAGGTGTAATGCCCGATGGAAATAGAATTCTAATCGGGCATGGGTTTGGTGTAAGTTGATGCTTTTCATGTGGTTGTGGTTTTGGGTTATGCCCGATCGTGCCCGATAAAATGAGAGCGGGAAGCGGAAGAGCGAAGATCGGTTTGGTGGGCTATGAATTAATATAGTCCATCAGAGTTTTTATGGGTTATCTGTTGTTGTTGGGTGGTTTTCCGCCAATGTGGGTTTTTTGCGTTTCCGGCAGTTTTTTTTGGTACGTTTCCTACCTGTGTCTTTGTGGTAGGGTGTTTCAGCTGTTTTAAAAAACCGCCAGTTTCCGCAGTTTTCCGCAGTTTTTCTGCACTTTTCCGCCAATTGTTACTTATTTGAGTAAATAGTTTTCAAGAGAAAGCAACAACGTGATGCCGGATGATAAGTACAAAGAAATTGGGAGATCGGGTGCAATTTACAATGGCATTGTAGGATGGACAAGAACATTAACAAAATGTGGATATCTTTTGGTGGGCCAACATTTTGCAATTGTAATGTGATAACCTCAGATTTAACTGGCTGTGAGATTATACAGATGCATTTTGCTGCCACTTTTCGCCGGATGGCATCCAGCCTCCCTGTTCGCCGTAGCTACAAGCTACGGCGAACAGGTTAATTTTTAGTTCAGATCGGGCATAATTATCGAAGCGCACCCATTGAGCAATTGAGCCATTAAGCAATTGAGCCATTAATTGAACCATTAAGCCATTGAGCAATTAAGTTTGTTTATTATCTTTGTCATTCATTGAATACCCCCTTTTTTTATATGCCGAAATTAGCTACTGTATCGAAGTCTGAAAGGTTGTCGTTTGAAGAGTTTAAAAAAGAAGCATTAGCTGATTACCGCATGGCGGTAGCCAGTCGTGAGGCGAGCCTGATAGGCCGTCGCGAGGTGCTCACGGGTAAGGCTAAATTCGGGATATTTGGTGATGGTAAAGAGTTAGCGCAGATAGCTGCTGCCAAGTGTTTTTTACCCGGCGATATCCGCAGCGGTTACTACCGCGACCAGACCCTCATGTTTGCTACAGGCATGAGCGATATACAGAAATTTTTCGCACAGTTATATGCCGATCCTAATGTAGAAAACGAACCATCTACATCGGGCCGTATGATGAACGGGCACTATGGTACCCGTTGGTTGGATGAAAAAGGCGACTGGAAAGACCTCACCAAAGAACCACAGTCCAGCAGCGATATTTCGCCTACTGCGGGTCAGATGGTGCGTGCACTTGGTTTGGCTCAGGCATCTAAGATGTACCGCAATGTAGATGAGTTGCAGCAGGGATTTGAGAAATTCACCAAGAAGGGTAACGAGGTTATCTTCTGCACCATTGGCGATGCCTCTACATCAGAAGGATTGTTCTGGGAGACCATCAACGCAGCCGGTGTATTGCAGGTGCCATTGGCAGTATTTGTTTGGGATGATGGTTATGGTATATCCGTACCCCGCCACCACCAGACCACTAAAAATTCTATTTCAGAAGCCCTTGCAGGTATGCAGTGGGACGAAAATAAAGGCGGTATCAATATCTATACCGTTAAGGGTTGGGATTATGCAGGCCTTATGGAAACCGTGCAGAAGGGTATTGACCGTGTGCGCGAAACGCATATCCCGGCTATATTCCATGTACAGGAAGTTACACAGCCACAGGGTCACTCTACATCCGGCTCTCATGAGCGCTATAAGAACAAAGAGCGCCTTGATTGGGAAAAGGAAATGGATTGCATTGTAAAGATGAAGCAATTCATGCTGGAGAATGGCATTGGTAATGAAGAAGAGCTGGCCGCAATAGAAGAAGATGCTAAGAGCGAAGCACGTGCTGCCAAACAAAGGGCATGGGATGCATTCCTGGCGCCTATAAAAGAACAGATACAAACAGCTACAACACTTTGCAATCAGGTAGTGTATGATGGTGGTGATAATGCACAGGCTATTGGTAAGGCAGTGCAGGATCTGGGCGCAATTAAAGAGCCTATCCGTAAAGACATCATGCAGACCGTAGGTAAGGTGTTAGCACTTTGCACACAAAACACAGATGCTAAGCGCGCCCTCAATAATTTCTACGAACAGATAAAGACCGATAATAAAGAAAAGTTCTCTTCACACCTCTACAGCCAGTCTGATAAGAGCGCAATGAAGGTTACTGAAGTGCCTGCACAATACGAAGGCGAAGCTGTTTCATTGAATGGTTACGAGATACTCAATAAGTTCTTTGACCACACTTTCGCTACCAACCCGGCTGTTGTTGCCTTTGGTGAAGACCTGGGTAAGATAGGTGATGTTAATCAGGGCTTTGCCGGTCTGCAGGACAAATACGGTGCTATGCGCATATCCGATACGGGTATACGCGAGGCTACTATTATTGGTCAGGGACTTGGAATGGCTATGCGTGGCCTTCGCCCGATCGCTGAGATACAATATTTAGATTATCTGTTGTATGGTCTGCAGCCACTCAGCGATGATGTGTCTACCATGCAGTACCGTACCCGTGGCGGACAGAAATGTCCGATAATAGTACGTACCCGTGGCCACAGGCTGGAAGGTGTGTGGCACAGCGGTTCACCAATGGGTATGATCATCAACTCCATCAGGGGTATGTACCTGTGTGTGCCACGCAATATGACGCAGGCTGCCGGTATGTACAACACATTGTTGCGTAGCGATGAGCCGGCAATAGTTGTAGAGTGCCTGAATGGTTACCGCCTTAAGGAGCGTGTGCCAAGCAATCTTACAGAGTTCTCAGTGCCATTTGGTATTCCTGAAGTTATCCGCGAGGGTAGTGATATTACCATTGTTTCTTACGGGTCTACATTGCGTGTTATTGAAGAGGCAATCGTCAACTACATGGAGCCAAAGGGTATCAGCTGCGAAGTGATCGATGTGCGTACATTGTTGCCTTTCGATATCAACCATATGATCGTTGAGTCTTTGAAGAAGACCAACCGCATTGTATTTATCGACGAGGATGTACCGGGTGGAGCAAGTGCTTATATGTTCCAGCATGTTATGGAAAAGCAAGGTGGCTTCCGTCATCTCGATGTATCGCCACGTACCATCACCGCACAGGCACATCGCCCCGCATACGCTACCGACGGTGACTATTTCTCTAAGCCTAATTCCGAAGACATAGCAGCCGTACTGGAAGATATGATGAGGGAATAAAACGAAAAAGTAAAAACTTAAAAGTTAAAATATTTGATTGTATAACCCACGGCTACAACCCGTGGGTTATAAGATTAAGGAAGCCATTGTTCAAGTAAACCTGCATAACACACTCTCCTCCTTTTGAAGGAGGAGTACCCGAGGAACGAGGGGGAGGTGGTTATCTGCACCAACTGTATTTATTATGCATATATTCACTATCACCGAATGATCCACCACATAGACATCAATGAATTCATAGAACTGGCTCAAACCACACCCATCTTTGATGTGCGCAGTCCAGGGGAGTATGACCATGCACATATACCCAACGCGTACAGCCTGCCCCTATTCTCTAATGAAGAGCGCAAGGTAGTTGGTACTGCCTACAAGCAGCAAAGCCGCGAAGATGCCATAAAGATAGGTCTTGACTTCTATGGAGTGAAAATGCGTGGTATGGTGGAAGAGGTGGAAAGGATCATTGCTGAGCGTAACCCAGACACCAACGACTATACCCGTCGTAA
>CANBQQ010000318.1 GCA_947371715.1 Flavipsychrobacter stenotrophus | reverse complement strand
CGAAAGAACAACAGAATATTAATCCAAAACAAAACATATATTATCGGGGATGAAATCGACTCTGACTTTTTTTATTGGAAGAAACTGTATACTTATTTTACAGACTATATAACATATGAGTTTTATCATCCGAAAAAGAGAATAACAAGACACTCTACTCGTAGGCAACAAGGCCATCTTAATCCTATGTTATCAGATAGAAACCGAGAACAACGAGGCATTGGAATGACATACGAGATTAAGAACTACGAAAAAGACGAAGTAAGAGATGTTTATTACTCAACGTTAAAAAATTTGGAAAGGACTTACGCAAGCAATCGTGAAAAAGATAGAATTAGAGAGATGGAAGAGTTTCTTAGAAAAAAAGGATTTCAGTTTGGTTTGATTGAAGTAAATAGAAAACAGTTTTTAGCAAAAGCACAATCAATTCAGACAAATGCAATTCATGAGGGGCTTTTAAAAACGATTATCAATTATTACAAGCAAAGCAAGATTAACGAGCAGAGCACCATCAATGTTTTTTACACGCAGGAATTTGAATATCTATATCAGTATGTGTTACAAAAAATACTAAGAAACAACACTCACTTGAATAAAGCACAATGGGTAAATCCGAATTATAAAACGCTAAATCCCGATATTATTACCGAGAAGTTTATCGGAGATGCGAAATATTATCGGTTATCAGAAGTAGAAAAAAGTCCTTTTGAAAAAGAACTCTATGCATATAACATCGCTAACAATAATAGTCAAAGAAATATAGTATTTATTCTAGGAGAACAGAACAAGTATAACAGAACATTACAGCACAAAGAATACAAATTGATATTGGTATCGCTAAGCCTGGCAGATATTATGCACGATTACAGCACCAATGAAGGGAAAACGCTTAAATGGATAGAGTCGCTTGAATAACCATTCGCTACTTATGCCAGAAGAAGATATACCCCACCACTATAGCGCCGATCAAACCCATAGCATCTGCTATCAATCCGCACACCAATGCATGCCGTGTATTCTTTATGCCCACACTGCCAAAGTAAACTGCCAGGACATAAAATGTGGTTTCAGTAGATCCTTGTATGATAGCGGCCAGCTTACCCTGGAATGAAGCCACACCATAGTGTTTCATTACATCTACCATAAGACCACGGGCACCACTACCACTCAATGGTTTCATTAATGCAATAGGTAAAGTAGGTACAAAATCTGTATTCAAACCACATGCGGCAACAACATTGGCAATGCCCTGCACCACATAGTCCATACAACCCGAAGCGCGAAAAACACTTATTGCGGCAAGCATAGCAATAAGATAGGGAATGATGCGAATAGCTACATTGAAGCCCTCTTTGGCACCCTCAATAAAGTTGTCAAAAACATTCTGCTTCTTTATCGCACCGGCTGATACGAATAGAATAATGATACTCAGAATAACGCCACTTCCTATTGCGCCAATGGTCTTATTGACCTGGTCGGCGGGCATTTGAGAAAGGCTGAAATGCAATAGCGCGATCAATCCGCAAAACCCGCCGATAAACAGGAGAACGGGCAGTTTAAAAATATTGATACGCTGGTAAACAGACACAATAATGATACCGGAGATAAATGCAATGAAAGTGGCAATAAGCGTAGGCAGGAAAATATCAGCAGCGTTAAAACCTGTTACATGTTGCTCCATGGCTATGGTCTGCCGCATGGCAATAACAGATGTGGGGATCAATGTGATGCCAGCCGTATTCAACACCAGAAACATGATCTGAGAATCTGATGCTTGTTGCTTCTCAGGGTTCAGCTCTTGTAATTCTTTCATGGCGTTAAGACCAAGAGGAGTGGCTGCATTATCCAACCCCAGCATGTTGGCCGAAAGGTTCATCATCACGCTGCCGTAAGCAGGACTGTCTTTAGGAACACCTTTGAACAATACTCGGAACAGCGGTGATACGGCTTTGGCAAATACATTAATAACACCTGCGCGCTCCCCTACTTTCATTATGCCCAACCAAAGGGTCATTATACCGGTAAGACCGAGGGAAATTTCAAAACCATTTTTAGCGGCATCAAATAGTGCGGTAAGCATATCTGCCAGCAATCCGGTTTGACCCAGGAATATTGCCTTGATAATACCCACAACAAAACCAATTAGCAGGAATGCGATCCATACATAGTTTAATGCCATACTGTAAAGTAAAAAAATAAAACGTGTAATAAAAAAAGAAGACCACCTTTTGGGTGGTCTTGCTATAAAAATAGAATAAAAGACTATTGTTTTTGTTGCGCAGTATCCGGCTTGGTCATTGGTGCGTCAGCAGTTGCAGGAGCTACCGGTGCGTCCTGAGTTATAGTAGCGCCACTGCCATTTTCTTTAGCTTCGCCGCCAACAAAGTCTCCCTTAGAAAACTGTACCAGCCACTTGTCATTCTGCTTAACCAATTTTAATGGTGGTTGCTCTTTGTCGTCGTCAGATGTAGTAAAGGTTACTGTAGCGTTATTACCATCTTCTTTTACAGATTTGATATTGATGGTCACCAATTTCGCTTTCTGTTTTACAGAGTCCGGCAGTGCGCTGGTAAAACCCTGCAGGGTGGTCATCATATTTTTAGTATCCTCGGTCGACAATTTCTTAGCAGCGTCGTAGTCCTGGTGGTAGAAATCTGTAAGCCACTCTTTGGCTACATCTTTAGGTGAGCTTTTGTTACAGCTGATCAGGAAAACTCCTGAAGCCAACATAACGGCAAGAGAAAGAATAATTTTTTTCATACTTTATGAGATTGCCTGCCAAAGTTATTATTTAATAAGCCACTTTCCAAACTATACGGCTATGGGGGTTCATAAACAGATCGTCTATTCCTACAAACCTACGACCGTAGGCAAAGGATGTTTTAATATAACCGGTGTCATTCATAGACGTATTAATGGCCTTACAGACAAACTCTGAACAATACAAAGCAGAGTCTGTTGCCAAATCGAAACGCATATCAAACCTGGGACGAAGGGAATAATAACTGCGAACGACCGCACGTAACTTTTCTACGTGTACGCTGTCATAGTCATACCGTACAATAGCTAAACCCCTGCAATACCTTGGCGTAAAGAAAAGTTCTGCAGAATCTCTGCGCAGTCGCTCATCTGGGTTATCCTCGCCGCCTATGCTATGGTATACAAAAGGATACCCATCTTCTATCATTACAATACCGCAATGGGAATAGGTCCTGTCTTTTTGGTTCAGTTTCGACAGAATATAACTGTCTGGCCCTATGCCGGAACGCAACACAACATCCCCACTTTCTAAATTATCCAGTACATCAACAGGTTTAACCGGCAAAGCGGGAAGCGGTGGTACGGAGGCGATATATTCTCCTGCATCCCACAAAGAAGTGGGTCTTTCCGGCGAGGGGTTACAGCCGGAAAAGCACAAAAAAAAGATAAGCGACATAAATGTGTAAGAACAGTAACGTAAATACATATCGATATCGCTTATATTAATTAAATAAATTCAAAAACTAGACGTTGAAACGGAAGTGCATCACATCTCCATCCTGTACCACATACTCTTTACCTTCTATGCGTAGCTTACCATTCTCGCGGCAGGCAGCTTCTGTTTTATATTGTACATAGTCTTTATAGGCAATAACTTCTGCCTTGATAAAGCCCTTTTCGAAATCTGTATGAATGACACTTGCTGCCTGGGGCGCTTTCCAACCGGTATGGATGGTCCATGCACGAACCTCCTGCACACCTGCAGTAAAGTAAGTGATCAGGTTCAGCAACTTGTAGGCAGAGCGGATCAAGCGGTTCAGGCCCGGCTCGGTAAGACCATATTCGCTAAAAAACATTTCTTTATCTTCTATGGTATCCAACTCGGTGATCTGTGCTTCAATAGAATTGTTCATAACAATTACCTGTGCTCCTTCTTCCGCAGCCATCTTCACCAGCGCATCAGAATATTTATTACCGGTAAGCAATGCAGCTTCGTCTACATTAGCTACATACAAAACCGGCTTTTCGGTCAGCAGAAATATATCGGCTGTTGCTTCTTTCTCTTCGCCTTCCAGCTCCATACCGCGTATGTTCTTACCTTCAGACAGGTGTTGCTTACAACGCGCAAGTACTTCCAGCTGGCTTTTCACCTTAGGATCACCGGCTTTCACCATCTTCTCCAGGCGGTGTATTTTCTTTTCTACGCTATCCAGGTCCTTCAACTGTAATTCTGTATCAATGATTTCCTTATCAGCTATAGGGTTAATATCGCCCTCTTCGCGCAGAATGTTCTCATCTTCAAAGCAACGGATCACATGCACAATAGCATCTACCTCACGGATATTGGCCAGGAACTTATTTCCCAAACCTTCTCCCTGGCTTGCACCTTTTACAAGGCCGGCTATATCTACAAACTCTATAGTAGTAGGTACTGTGCGCTGTGGCTGTACAAGCTCTTCAAGCACCTTCATTCTGTCATCCGGAACGTCTACCTGGCCCACATTAGGCTCAATGGTACAAAAACGATAATTGGAGGCCTGCGCCTTTGCACTGTTGCTTACTGCGTTAAATAATGTTGATTTTCCTACATTGGGCAACCCAACTATTCCTGCCTGTAATGCCATGATCTATATTGAAATTTTGCGCAAAGGTAA
>CANBQQ010000317.1 GCA_947371715.1 Flavipsychrobacter stenotrophus | reverse complement strand
GTATTTGCCGGAACGCCGGCATACTGACTCCAGGTAGTACCAAGGTCATCACTGTATGATGCACCTGCACCACCATAGTTGTCTATAGCAATGATACGGTTATTAATATGGCCTAATGAATAGAAGCAAGGAACGCCTGGTAAAGCCAGAGTATCGGTACTCGAAGCAGACACCATCTCTTTCCACCTTACAGGAAGAGATGTTCTATATAAACCTTTTTTGGTTGCACCACCAAGTGCTACTAACGTTTCGTTCTGCAGTAAAGTAAATGAAGTTACCTGCATACTTCCTATGTGAGACACCTGTATAGAATCATAGTATTTTTCAGGCTCCCAGCCATTCATTCCGTCCTGCTCATTCCAGGCTATTCCAAAATAGCTGTTTGCTACCGGTTCACGAGATGCTACATAACCATGATTCCATGAATGAACAAAGATGCCCATGCTTTGGTTCATATCAATGTAACGCCCGCGGATATTTGTCATGGGGTTTGTTGCCAGGTCAATTGCCTTGTAACTATTGTTGAAATTAACACCATTGTTGCCACTTACATACAATGACGACTTTGCCATCAATATGTTGTTATTCATGGCAAAAATGCAACGAATAGCTACGCCATCAGCTGCAAATACAACTTTCGACGTTTTGCCATCAGTGCTATTGTACAATGTGCCGGCAGTATCAGAAAAGTACAGTGAATAAGGAGTCTGCACCACCTGATCATTATTGATATTATTGGTTTTCTTACAGCCAAACATAGCAACCAGTGCAACCGGGGTTAATAGCAAAGACTTGAACAGGTTTATTTTACTCATGATCCCTTATTTATTATTTGTGTTTACTCTCAAAGGTAATGAAAAATAGTAAAAATAAAATATGCACACAACACCTTCCAGGCTATGTCTGTCATCTCTTTATAGCCTTCTGTGGCGCATTAGTCATTAATACATAGCTACAAAATTGCCCGGTATGGTCTTGGTCCAGTTATGGCCAAGATCAGCACTTTGGTATATGCCCTGGTTAGTAGCTATGTAAATATACTGCTGCTTGCTGCCACTCTTAAAGATGTTCTCTTTAAATGCTATGCTCCTTACCACCAGATTCGTGCCTAGTCCGTTACTCACTTGTTCAAATGAATTGGTGTTATTATTGACGGTATATAACCCCATAGAGTCAGTACCCACCAGGCATATCTGCTCAAATGGCGATGCTATGCAGGTAAGTGGCGTGTTGGCGGGTATGCCTGTGTATTGGTGCCACGTTGCCCCAAGGTCATCACTATAACATGCTCCTGCCGATCCGTTATTATCAATGGCTATTACACGGTTATTAATATGCCCCAGTGAATAATTAGTATTACCACCCGGCATATCCAGTGAATCCTGTATACCCGTAGCCGCCTGCATTTCACTCCACCCAAGTGGATTAAAATTGGCCCTGTATAAGCCTCTTTTAGTATTCGCATCCAGTGCTACAGCAGTGTTATTTTGCAGACAAGTAAACGATGTTACCTTAATATTGCCCACATGCGCCGCTATAACTGTTAGAGCATCGTACTTAGACTCTGGTGTCCAACCGTTTAGCCCATCGCTGGCATTCCACGCAAAGCCAAAGTAATTGGTAGGATCCGGGTCGCGGGAAACAATATAGCCATGGTTACTCCATTGCGGAAGGAATATCGCCATAGACTGGTTCATATCATAATACCTGCCATGGTTGTTGGTCTTAGGGTAAGTGGCAACCTTAGCTGCATCGTAGCTGTAATTGAAGTTTGTACCATTATCACTGCTTACATATAGCGCAGATTTTGCCATCAGCAAATTGCTGTTCATCGCAAATATGCATCGGTTAGCTACACCATCTGCCGCAAATATTACGCTCGATGTTCTGCCATCTGTACTACTATACAATGTTCCTGCCGTATCTGTAAAATACAATGAATAAGGTGTAGCAATGACCTGGTCATTATTTATGTTTTTGGTCTTCGTACAGCCCACTATTGTAAGGAATGCTGCCGGCAACAGCAGTGATCTGACTAGGTTCAATTTATTCATTAGTAGGTATTTATTAAAAATAAACATTGTTTCAAAGATAATATAAATTGTTATAGCGCCAAGCTATAACTCTTGTCCATTGTTAGACGCTAAAAAGTCCCGGAATGTTGGTACACCCGGGACTTTTATTTAAAAACAGTTTTATAAAAAGCTGCAAAATGTTACATTGCCATTTTACACTTTTGGGTTTTAACTTTTGACTTTTAACTTAGAAAGCGTGCATGGTGGTATCTATTTCAGCCTGCTGTGCTGCACGGCTTTTCTCCATAGCATCACTTATCCTCATCCCGAAGTCGAGCAACGTTAATATACTGCTCTCTTCTTTATTGGTGAAGTTGATCTCCATATGAGCCTGCATAGCACCGTCTTTATATTCGCCGCCATTGAACGCAATATTGGTCAGTAGGGTCTTGCTCTCGTTAAAGATTCCCGCATCTTGTGGAGACATTATTGCGTTAAGATCTATTCGTTTAATGGTTTCCTGTATATCTATGAACATGGCAAACGGGTGTCCGTTTACATTTGCTGCCACATTACTGTTCAGCGGTTGACCATCCTTATTGCCGTGAAGTATGTTGCTGGCATTGGCATATTTGTTCGAGAATACCGCATAGTCGTTGTTCGACAATACAAACACCGAATCTCTCGCGCTTACCGGCATCATATAGCCTTCGCCTATAGGCAGCATACCTGCCTGCTTGGCAAAGTTCATCAGCTGATCAAAATTGGCTTTCTTATTAATTTTCATCACATAGCTCATGCAGTAGTTAGTATTCTGCATAGCATAGGGTATATCCTTTGTTGCAGGTGTGCTCGTTACCGACAGGTTGTTGATGGCAAATGCCATATCTCCTGTAAATGCATCAAGTACATTATCTACATTAGTTCCCTGTGCCGATAATCCCGAGTTGGCCAGGCCTAAAACACCCGTGCTGTCCATCATATCTTTCAGTGCCTTGGTCGAGAAGTGCGCTGCTACCAGCATACTCAACTCATTGCCCGGTATTCTCGATATCATTTCCTTATTCACATGCTCGGTGCCAAATTCTTTATAGATCTTATCCATACTTTTCGAAGTATAGTAGGTCATATCTCCGGTTATCTTGCCCTTTACAAAATCAAACCCGCACGCAAAGGCTGTTTCCTTCCACATAGATTTCGAAAGTGATACGCCATTCATATTCGGAGCCATTCTATCGTTATAGCTGCTCATGATCTGGTCGTAGTTCACCCACATAGACAGGTCATGTCCCGCACCTTCCAGTTTTTCAAAGTTCTTATTGGCTTTTATAGAATTGTCGTCAGTTATAGCAAATGCATTGTCCATCTCTGCAGCCATATCTCCGGCATTGTCAGATAGTACATTCATTATAATAAGCAGGTCCTTATTCCAGCCCATGTACATGTTACCGTCAAGAGACGTTACTTTCAGCTTGTTGTGTTCCGTAACATTGGCTTGCGGAAAACTCTTCTTCAGGTATGCTTCCCATGCCGCCGCATCATTTATTGGTACCAGTGCAGTTACCCTCATACCTGTATTAAACCGGTTGTCGGTTTTCAGGTATACATAAAAAGTATTGAGCACATCGATCCCCGCTTTGTCAATACCACTCATCACATCACTGCCGTTTTTCTTAGGCACCTTCTTTTCCATCTCCTTGAAGATCTTACTGCCGGTGATCATGTTCCAGGCTATCTTCTTGCTCAGGGAGCTCAGGTTGATACCTGCAACTACTGCAGCATCTTTGGGAATGTATTTTCGGTGGTCAGGTTTGCTGTGGCACGAACTTAAGATAAGCACGGAAACAGCCAGTAGGGTGATGATACGAGAATAACGGAGCATGTGATAATTGCTTTTGGTAGTAATTTAAAAAAAGGAATAAATACTTCAGTATTTATTCCTTCAATTCAAGTGTTATGTAAGTAAACACTTTTTACTTTTTACTTAGAACGGCAGGTCATCAACTGCTTCCGGAGAAGGTGTTGCACTCTGCTGGCTGTAGTTATTAGTGTTGTTGGTATTGCTGTTGTATGATGGAGCTGGCTGGCTGTTATTCGCAGCAGGTGCACCTGAAGCGCTTTCTACTCTCCATGCATCAAGATTAGAGAAGTAGTTTACTTTACCATCTTTCTCATACTTTGTTCCTTTAATGTTGAAAGATACTTTCACATTATCTCCTGCGTTGAACTTGTCAATGATCTCGCACTTGTTCTGTACCAGCTGCATCTTAGCATAGTTAGTATAGATATTGCCATTGATCTCTTCTGCAAGCTCAAGCACGAATTCACGCTTCTTGAATTTTTCAGTTACTTGCTGTGTGTCGTACTTTAACAATAGTTTTCCGGTTACTTCTAAACTCATTTTCTAATTTTTTATAAATAATACAATAAAGATACAATGTTGACCGGGTGCTTTTTACTGCTTTCCCGGGAATACAAATATACTGATATACTATAATTAAAAAAAGTACCCTGAAAGGGTACTTTTTAACTCCACGGGGGAGGATGAAGGGTCTCGAACCCTCGACCCTCAGAACCACAATCTGATGCTCTAACCAACTGAGCTACAACCTCCATGCAATT
>CANBQQ010000316.1 GCA_947371715.1 Flavipsychrobacter stenotrophus | reverse complement strand
CAAATGCCTGTGCGGGAACTTCGGGCGTGTTGTACGGCCCGCTCAGTATCTGGGCCACCAGGTAAGGATATGCACCTATACCACCCGGCGTAATGATGAGACCAAGACTGCCGTAAACCAGTACCACCAACGCAGCCATTACAGACATAGATTGTGTGTCGTGCAGGCTGCGTAGACCTATATATATTTGTAGCAGGTACATGACCCACATTACAATGGTCAACCCAAGAAATTCCCATTTCTTCTTCATGTGAATGATAGAAAGAATACCATGGGTCATCTCTTTGATCACGAGCCCAACCTTCGATTCTTTATTACGTCTGTAGATAATTACCAGCCCTATAATAACCAGTACGAAAACAGCAAGAGATATAAAAAGGACGGTCTGGTGCCGGGCGATCTTTTCGTTTACGATGGCCATTTTACTCCCTACGTAGCTATTGATAACATCCATCTGCATGAGGAAGGCAGCTACAGCAATGAGGAAAAGGCACAACACATCCCACGCGCGCTCGGCTACTATAGTACCCACCATTTTACTTGCAGGCATATCTTCATACTTGGCCAGCACGGTGCACTTGGCTACCTCGCCGGCTCTTGGTAAGGCCAGATTAGTTATGTACCCTATCATTACCGCAAAAAAGGTATTGGCCGTAGTAGGGTGCAGATCTATGGTCTCCAACAAGTACTTCCAGCGAACAGCTCTTATGTAATGAGAGAAGAAACCGACTATAGAAATAGGAATAAGGTACCATGGATTAATACTCTCAATGGCATTTACCAGTTCAGACCGCTGCTGATCGCTCAGCTCGTGCAGCATATGGTAGGTGATCCAGATTCCCAGCCCCAGGAAAATGACATACTTTAATATTGTTATCAGGGCCTTCTTCATAGCTGGTAAATATACGTGAATTACAGGCTATTGTCTTCCTTAGGGAAAATGATGGTAGGAATGTGAGTTTTAGCCTCCTCAAAATCCATTGTGGCATATGATATTACGATAACTGTATCGCCAACAGACACGCGGCGTGCCGCAGGGCCATTCATACAGATCATACCCGAACCACGGGTGCCTTTTATTACATAGGTTTCCAGCCTTTCGCCGTTATCTATATTCAAAACCTGCACCTTTTCATTTTCTATGATATTTGAGGCATTCATCAGATCCTCATCAATAGTAATGCTTCCTATATAGTTCAAGTTGGCCTCGGTAATCTTTACCCGATGGATCTTAGACTTCAATACTTCTATTTGCATAGCGATGCAAAGGTACAAGGTTTAAATTAAAAGGGTAATTAGTTAAAAAGTTAAAAGGGGAGGTGCGTTGATATTCAGTATCAGAATCCTGCATATGACCCTTGTTCCTGATATTATATGCTGACAGATTAACGCAATTATTTTACTTTAGCAGTCAAATCTCAAATCAATGAATAAAGTTGTTGCAAACGCTGATGAAGCGGTACGTGATATCCCATCAGGTGCTATGCTTATGCTAGGCGGGTTCGGACTCTGTGGTATTCCTGAAAATTGTATCGCATCACTGGTAAAGAAAGGTGTTGATAATCTTACCTGTATTTCTAACAATGCAGGTGTTGACGGCTTTGGTATTGGTCTTTTGCTTGAAAATAAGCAGGTGAAGAAAATGATCTCTTCTTATGTTGGCGAAAATGCTGAGTTTGAACGTCAATTGCTAAGTGGCGAACTTGAAGTAGAATTGGTGCCTCAAGGCACACTTGCAACCCGCTGTATGGCTACTGGATATGGAATGCCAGCCGTATTTCTTCAGGCAGGTTATGGAACTGAAGTAGCTGAAGGTAAGGAGGTACGCGAGTTCAACGGCAAACAGTACCTGATGGAAATGGCGTTCGATTCTGATTTTGCAATTGTGAAAGCGTGGAAAGGAGATAAAATGGGCAATCTTGTATTTAAAGACACAGCCCGCAACTTTAATCCCCTAATGGCTATGGCAGGTAAAATAACAATTGCCGAGGTAGAGGAACTGGTAGAGCCGGGAGAACTTGATCCTAATTACATTCATACTCCGGGTATCTATGTACACAGGATATTTCAGGGCAAAGACTATGAAAAACGCATAGAGCAACGCACCGTTAGACAAAGGTAATGTGGGGGAATGCGGCAATGTGAGAGAAATGTGATGGAATGACGCATTATCGGACCTTCGAAACATATAGCAATTAAGCAACACTATGAGAACAGACTTTTCCGATAACCCTTTGGTGAAGCACTCTATTGAATTTTCATTAATGACAATTCAATATGTAGAATTTCTGGAGTCAATAAAAAAGTATGTGATCGCTCGTCAATTAATACGTTCCGGTACATCAATCGGGGCTAATGTAATGGAAGCGCAATCTGCCGAAAGTAAAGCTGATTTTATTCATAAATTGAAAATTGCAGATAAAGAAGCACATGAAACATGGTATTGGCTGTATTTGTGCCAGCAATCAAAAGAATACAATTTTAATAGTGATCTCATGAAAAAATTAGATGAAATAATGAGACTACTTAATGCTGTAATTTTATCAAGTAAATCGAAATAAAACTGGGCCACTTGTTTGTCCAATTTAATAACAGACGATTGGAATCACATTGTCGCATTCCATCACATTGTCGCATTAATTTTATAAAATGGCTTTAAATAAAGAACAAATAGCTAAAAGAATAGCGCAGGAATTACAGGATGGTTTTTATGTTAACCTCGGTATAGGCATACCCACCCTTGTTGCAAACTATATTCCCGAAGGTGTGAATGTTGTATTGCAAAGTGAGAATGGCCTCCTGGGTATGGGACCTTTCCCTTTTGCGGGGGAGGAAGACGCCGACCTCATCAATGCAGGAAAACAAACGATCACAACTTTGCCGGGCTCAGCTTTTTTCGATAGCGCAATGAGCTTCGGAATGATCCGCGCGGGAAAGGTAGACCTTACGGTACTTGGCGCAATGGAAGTATCTGAGAATGGCGACATCGCCAACTGGAAGATACCTAAGAAAATGGTAAAGGGTATGGGCGGAGCCATGGACCTGGTTGCAGCAGCAAAGAATATTATTGTGGCTATGCAACACACTAATCCTAAGGGAGAAAGTAAATTGCTGCCTGCCTGCAGCTTACCACTTACGGGCGTTAACTGTGTAAGGAAAATAGTAAGCGATCTGGGGGTATTTGATGTTACTCCGGATGGATTTGTTTGCATAGAGTATGCACCGGGAGTTACTATTGACGAAATAAAAGCGAAAACAGCAGGCAAGCTCACCATTTCGCCTAACGTAAAAGAAATGGCTGTGTAAATTATCATGGCTGAAATAACTATTTGCCACAACGGACAATGTTCTAAAAGTAAGGGTGCACTTGAATTATTACAAGATTCAGGTGTGCCTTTTAATGTTCGCTGGTATATTGCCGAGCCGCTATCTACTCTTGAAATTGCTGATCTGCTCAAACAATTAGGCATGAGCGCATATTCGCTGGCAAGGAAAAGCGAACCACTTTTTCAGGAACAGTATGCAAATAAGAGTTTAAGTGAAAAACAATGGATACAAGTGCTGGCAGACAACCCTGTGCTTATAGAACGTCCTATTGTAACCAACGGCGAAGAAGCCATAATAGCAAGACCTCCCGAAACTGTATTAGAATTTATTCAATAACCTACTGCTCGCTTCCTGCTCTCAGCAGCATTTCTTTCTCTTCTTTGGTCAAAGAGTTATAGCCTTTCTGGTTGATCTTATCCAATATCTCATCAATGCGGCCTTGAGAAATGCCCTGCTTTGGATGATACATATTAATGATCCTGCCTTTTGGCTTTTGTACGTTTGCAGATGGTGTTACCAACCCTTCCAGTTTATTGCCAAAATTGTATGCCCACTCGGCAGGCTGATACCCGGATCTCAATAGCTTGACGTAAGCAAAACCCATAAGGCCGCCACCGGCCATCAGCAGCACAACAGGGATGTAAAATCCGCTACCGGCGAGCATCAGGAATGCAAACACACCTACTACCAGCATCAGCGGTATGGTAAAGGTTTCGGTAAGATAGAAACGATAAGACGGCGTAAGCGTTATAGCTGCTGCTGCCATGCCCACCAGGCCTGCACGTGCTCCTAGGAATGCCGCAGGAACTTCGCCTATTTTACCCGGTAAGAGCTGAGCTATATAATAGAATATACCACCTACAAAAAGCGAATAGAGATACAATGGTATTACCTGCTTATGGCCAACCAGCATTTGCACTACCGAACCAAAAGTATAGAGCCAAACCATGTTGCTCAGCAACTCCATAAAGCTATTGGGAAACTGAAACATGCCATAGGTAAGAATTGTCCACCAATGCGATTTGAATTCTGCTATGTGGCCAAGGCCTATGTTAGGAATGAAGTAGGTATTGAACGCAGTAGCATCGCCCGCGTAAACGATCATCACCAATGCCCAGGATATAGCCAGCATCATATAAGCCACACCCGACGCAATGATCAGCTGTAGTACCGCGTTGTTCTTGTAACCTGGTATATATGATAATGCCGACCTTCTTTGCCCTGTTCCCATTTGTATGTAAAGTTATTAATAAAAATTGTTACGATTACGCTTCCAGATCATCAAAATAATAAACCCAAACAGCATGCCACC
>CANBQQ010000315.1 GCA_947371715.1 Flavipsychrobacter stenotrophus | reverse complement strand
AAGGCAATAAACATAAGTAGTAGAATGTATACTAGCTTTTTCATAGAAAGCGATTGAAGCAGTGAAATTATGATTATTTACAGTATAGACGTAGCATTTAGGGCTAATCTTGGTTGGTAGATTAAAGTTAATATAGAGAAAAATCAATCTGCCGGTCCACGAAGTCCGTTTTGCAAAAAACAATAGAAACGGCAACCGAAACCGCCGTTAGTGGTCTCCGGCCCAGCTCACAGTGATCCGTTCACAAAATAAAAAAGAGCGGTAGCTGATCGAAGTCTCTAACTTCGTTCCACCGGTAGGGAATCTCCCGATTCCCGTAACCGCCCTCGTCGCATGGCATATACTTTCTAACTAGGCCCAAAGCAGTTCGCAGTCCCACAACAACTACGCCAATCCATTTCGTATGATCAAACCACACAACCTTCAAAAATAATTGGGATCCAAATCAACTTTAAATAAACCTCCTCAATACATTGATTGTCCGATCTTTGTAGGATGATGTCCACATTTTTGTGAATATCTTTATTTTCTAAACTCATTTCCCCGCATTAATTTGCACCCGAAATATTGACATTTCATCCTGAGATTAAGTTTACACTGAGTTCACCGAAGTGAAGGAAGGTTTGCTCTTTGACATTATGAACCCTTATCACAACCACCTACAGACATCGTAGGGGCTGAAAATCTTCAGCCCGGCATCTGGCATCCTCATTTTCCTAAAATCTGGACCAGCCTGATTCAGACAAACATGTAAACCTATTTAGGGACGAGGCAACCACCACTTTTCATAAAAAAGTAGCAGAGAGTGGCAATAAGTGGCAGAAAGTGGCAGAATGTAGCAGTTTGTTAAAATAGGCTGAAACCCATGTCCCCAAAGCATTTCAGCAGAAGCACCTAAAGCAAAACTGCCACTTTTACGAAAAACTGCCACTTTTATCACGCAGGCCGCAAAATCTCATTCACCGCCTTGTATATCTCCTTTACATTATTCTCCCATGTATGAGAAGACGCAAATTCGCGGCGGGCATTTTGTAGGGCGGTTGAGTCTTTTGCAAGAGCCTTGGCAATTAGTGTTACATATTCTTCCTTGTTGCTTGCCAGATAAGTATGTTCTGCAAATATGCTCATGGCTTCTGTTGCCGATGCTACTGTTGGTTTACCCATAGCCAGGTACTCGTCTATCTTACGTGGATAGTTACCAATAGTTACCTGGTTCACTATCTGCGGATTCAGGCACACATCAAATGCATTGATATAGGCAGGTAATACCGATGGGTCTTTACCCCCCAGGAAGTGAACATTTGGTATGCTGTGCAGGGTACTAGCTCTAAATTCATCATCCTCTGGCCCAACAAGCACTATACTCCATTCAGGCTTTTGTGTAGCAATATATTCTAGCAGGGCAATATCCAGTCTTATGCTTTGCAGTGCACCTACATAGCCAATTATAGGGTGGGGTAGCGCGGCCATATCGGCAGGTATATTCTTATCCTTGGGATGGCTGAACATTTCCAGGTCACAACCCTGTCCTACGTAATAAGATTTAGGATTGTACTTGCGGCAATAATTGGCCAGGTAGGTAGAATTGGCTACGCAAAGGTCACTCTTGGCAATCAATTCAGGCTCCAGCCTTTCACCATGGAACTTCCAGTAATCTACTGCCAGCATGTAGTCGCGACTGTAATAGATGCTTACAGATGGTTTCAGTAGTTCTTTCAGGTAGAAAGACCGGAATATATCATTGTCGTTAAACAAAATGATGTTCTTAAATCCTAGCTCATGAATAGCCTTCTGTATAGATCCGGCGAATTTCTTATTGTTTACCTTGTTAAGTGCGTTAAAAACTGCCCGGCTTTTTATCCAGTTAATAGATTCTGTAAGCTCATTAGGGTAAAGGTTCCAAAGGTTGTCCTGTATTGGTACTATCCCGTTTTCTTTACCCTTAATCACCGACAGGCGCTTCTGTACCTTAGCATCATTCCTGTGTTTAAGCAGGGTGATCCTATCCAGCGTACTGTTTACATATAATACTCGGTTGTGCTTACTAAACTCCAGGGCAATGTTTTTACAGTTGCTGCCAATGCCGGTATCCCAGGGCTGCTGGCCCACCACCACAATATCCCTGTTTTGTATAGTATTATTGACCGGCATCAAGGAGTTTATTTTGTTCTTTATCAAGGCGTAATGTTACTCCTATGATAGCAATAACGAGATAAAAGTAAACATTGGAAGGGTATTGTACTATAGCTTCCTGCGGATAGTTACCCACATTTAATGCAAATACTATCAACACTGCTGCCAGGCAGTAGGATCGTAGCTCGGGGTCTTTAATGATAAAGTAATTATTGATGCCCGTTTTGAGCACAGTAAACACCAGCAGGCAGAATAGGAAGAGCCCTATCCAGCCCAGTTCTACCGCTATTCTCACATAACCACTATCCGGCGGGAAGTTGGCAAGGTAGGAATACGGAGCAAACCGCTTGCCCCATTCTCCGGTAGCACCAAGGCCACCACCCAATGGATGTGAAAGTATATAGGGCTGTATCTTTTTCTGGTTCATCTTTCGCAGGTTGAAAGATGCGTCTTCAGACGGTTTAAAGGCCGATTGAAAGCGATACAGTGTCTGGTTACTGGTAGGTACAAATATCACCCCAACCGCCAGTACTGCCCCTATGGCCACCCCTATCAATATCTTCTTGTTATACCTGAGAATGGTAAATAAGATCATAGTTGCCGGTATCAGTACATACGCACCCCTCGTACCCGAATAGAGCATCACCATTAAGAAGAACACTGTCAGAAATCCAAGCCTTATCCTCCGCCATTTAGATATCTCACCGGTCATAAGGCCTATACACAGAAGACTGGCAGTTACCATGTTGTAGGAGAAGGCAACCGGATCAGAAAAGATGGAGAACTTGCGCCATACGCCACCTATGAACAACAATAACTCCACCCCGGGATCCGAATGCAGGTAGGCGTCTTCAAAAGGAAAGAACCCTATGTGCTCTTGCTTAAAGGCATATAATGCTGCAAAGAATGCCAGTCCTATCCATAGCCTGAAGATTGTTCGGATAAACTCTTTTGTAGTAATGTAATAAAGGAAAATGAAGTACATGAGCATCACCACCGCCACTGTTCTTACCGTATATACCCATGCCAACCTCGACTCTGCCGTAGGATTGGCTATCTGGAAAAAATTATAACCTATCCATATGAGAATGACCGTACTCACTGGCCCCTTGAACATGCTCCAATCCTTATCTCTCTTTTGTTTGATGAACAGACTTAAAATGAATAAAGCCTCCATGCCATCCATAACCGTACCTAAAGGAAAGTTCACGCCTATCTTTATGAACCACATAAGCAGGTACGCCATGGTAAGGTATACGAATATGCCGAATTTAGGATACGCAACGATGCCATATACAATTGGTATGGCTATCATACCTATGATGATCACCATGCCTTCCTTTAACCCCACAAGTGATATCACCGAAGCTATGGCGATGCAAAAAAGCAGTAACAACCCAAAACCGAACTTATTGTTCAGTTTCTCAACAAGAAATAAACGGCGCATGGTATCGCGCAGTGTTTCTTTCTTTGTGACAAGAGGTATGATCAGTTCTTTGTTCATTAAAGGAATAGCAACTTGATAAAGAAAAAGAATGTACTTAGAAACGCCAGTACTATTGCCGCGATCCGGGTTATCTTAAGGGTCATTTCCTTACGATACGCTATTGCATCTGCATATTTATCTTCAGGATCTCTTCTCATGATTCTTTTTTAACTTCATCAATATCCTGTGCGTGATAGTGAGTAGTGGCAACCGATATCTTATTGGCCTTCCGTATTTTCATTAAAGAGAGCACCTGGTAAAAGATGAATTTAGGAATGCCTACCAATGAAGCCCATACTTTGGGGTCGGGTTTAGAATGTACAAGTGCCAGCACGAAGCCAACCACAAAACAAAGGAACGCCCCTGCCCATATCATTACAGCGGTCATACTGATAAACAAGTTGGCAGCTGCAAACATCATAGACAATAGTAGAAAGATAAACAATGGTGGCCTTAGTAATATGATACCAAACAAAAACCTGTTCCAGCTGAATTTTACTATGCCACTACCCATTATAGAGAAGCCAAATTTGAAATACCTGAACCACGTATTGATCCAGCGGGCGCGCTGCTTTACCAATTGGTCAGAGTTAGATGTCTTCTCGTCATATACCACCGCTTTGTTAGTAAAGGCTATCCGATACCCACGTCCTACAATTTCATTCTGTAATACCTTATCAAATCCTGCACCCGTTATGTCCAATTTTTCCAGACACTCTTTGTACAATTCAGTAGTAAATGCCATCCCCGATCCGGCTAGTGTAGCAGATGATCCCAGATCGAACAATGCCTCTCCATCATAAAAATGGTAGTACATGTCGCGGGCTGCATCCAGGCAGGCCACTGTCGTATCCATGTTCTTCGCCTTTCGCAGGCCTTGTACAGCTACAAAGCCTTCATCAAACAGCTTGTTTAACTCCGTCAAGTATTGCGGATCTACAAGATTGTCACTGTCTATGATTGTCAATCGTTCGTGATTGCGCTGAAACCGGTTGATTGCATAGAAATGCGATCGGGTATTACTGCCC
>CANBQQ010000314.1 GCA_947371715.1 Flavipsychrobacter stenotrophus | reverse complement strand
TATTCATTGAAGTATTCCATGAAGAAGGTGTAAAAATAAAAGATGTCAACTTCCTTGGCCAGGGTACTATCTACCCCGATGTGATCGAGTCGATGTCTGTACATGGTCCGTCTGCCACCATCAAGTCCCACCACAATGTAGGCGGATTGCCCGAGATCATGAATCTGTCTTTGGTAGAGCCATTGCGTGCTTTGTTTAAGGATGAGGTTCGTCGGGTTGGTCGTGAACTGGGTATTGATGAGATATTCATTGGCCGCCATCCTTTCCCTGGTCCGGGCTTAGGTATCCGCATATTGGGTGCAGTTGAAGAAAGCAAGGTAAAGATGCTGCAGGAAGCAGATGCTATCTACATTCAGCACCTGCGCGATAGCGGTTGGTACCATAAAGTATGGCAGGCAGGTGCAATATTGCTGCCTGTGCAGAGTGTGGGTGTAATGGGCGATGAGCGTACATACGAATTTACTTGTGCCCTGCGTGCGGTAACTTCTGTAGACGGCATGACTGCCGATTGGTCGCACTTGCCATATGATCTGTTAGCTAAGATTTCTAACGACATCATCAATAAAGTAAGAGGCATCAATAGGGTGGTGTACGACATCAGCTCTAAGCCACCTGCTACTATTGAGTGGGAATAAATTTTGATTCAATAACTCGTCCTTATGTGTAATGAGGATCAAAACGGATGGGCGTGTATAACGTCCGTCCGTTTTATAAAAAGCTATTTAATGACAAAGTCTAAATTCATTGCCGTCTTATTGTTGACCGTATTTGCCGTGGGCTATGCGGGTGATGCTGAAGCACAATTCTGGAAACGGAAGAAGCATACTCATAAAAGCAAAACCCACAAAAAGAAGTCTGTAGAAAATACGGATGAGGCGACCAATGAAGAAGACCTGCGTGCAGATCAGGATGGCAATGCACCTCACGAGCTCACAAAAAAAGAACGTAAGGAGCTGAAGAAGAAGGAAAAACACGATCGTAAAGAAAGAGAGAAGAAAGAAAAGAGAGAGAAAGAACTAAAGGAGAAGAAGGAAAAGAAAGAGAAGAAGGAACAGGCAGCAAAAGAAAAGAAAGTCAAGTCGAAGAAGGGTGGCAAAAAGGGCAGGAAGTCTGCTGCTACAGTAACCAAGGAACCTGTTGTGGTCATCAGGAAATGGTCGGATATTGAGTATGCGCCATCGCAGAGAAAGACGCACTACCGTATAGATGTGCTTGCTCCGCTTTACCTTGATGAACTGGTAAAGAATGGTTATGCCGTAAAGGATATTCCTGAAAAAGCGGTTGCCGGACTTAACTTCTACAAGGGGGTACAGATCGCTGCTGATTCATTGAAGAAAGCGAATTTCGATATTGATATTTTTGTGCATGATGTATCATCGCTTCTCGAATCGACCGACATGCTGGTGCGTAAAAACATGCTTGACTCTTCCGATCTGATACTGGGTGCTGTACAGGCTAAAGATGTGCCTGTGCTGGCTGCTTATGCGAAAGCAAAGCAGATCAATTTCATCTCGGCTATGTCTCCGGCTGATGGCGGAATAAAAGACAATCAATACTTCACGCTGCTGCAGCCCTCCCTTAAGAGTCATTGCGAATGGATAGCGGCCGACCTCGAAAAAAGATATGCAGGTAGAAAGGCACTAATGCTATATCGTACTTACCTGCCTGCAGATCTGAATGCTTATAGGTACTTCACCGATGACACTGCTAACCGCAAGCTGTTCAACCCGCTCTTATGCAACTCTCTGCCTAAGAAAGAGAACATTGCTGTAATGATAGATACATCCAGGGTCAATACCATTGTAGTCTCCGTATTAGACAATGTGTATGCCGATAGCATTCTGCGTATATTCAAAAAGGATTTCCCTAATGTGCGCTTCGAGGTCTATGGTATGCCTTCATGGGCCACAATGGCTAATATTGGTAAGCCGGGTATGTATCCCAATCTCAGCATCAATGTTACCCAGCCATTTAACTTCGATCCTGCTAACCCATCTGTACAGTACATAGATAAGGTGTTTAAGAAGGAATATGGTGGTCGCCCGCAGGAAATGGTCTATCGTGGTTATGAAACAATGTTCTGGTACGCCAACATGCTCATGCGTCATGGTACTATCTTCAACAAGCAGTACAATGATAATGAGATCGCGCCTTTCACCCGTTTCGAGATAGCGCCACAGTGGGACGCATCAGGAAACGTGCTCTACATGGAGAACAAACACATCTTCGTGCACAAGTACGAAAGTGCAGGATTTAATGCCAATAAATAAGTCCGAAAGATGTTCGTTCGTAGAGACGCAAGATTTTGCGTCTCCACATAACATGCGCTACCAATGACCAAACCACCATTATTAACCCGAATTAATTTACTTTTGCCCCTTTAAAATAAACGAACATGACACTTCATCGCGAAGGATACAAATATATTACCCTGGCTACCGTTATCATGCTGATAACAGGCATAGCCTCTTACATGTACTTCCCGCAGTCGCCGATACTGGTAGGTTTGATAGGGTTGGTCAACCTGGTCATCTTCCTGCTGTGGCTCTGGATCGTTTCTTTTTTCCGTATGCCATCACGAGTGCACACTGCCGGTGTTGACAAGATCATGTGTCCTGCCGATGGTAAAGTAGTGGTAATAGAAGAGACAATGGAGAACGAATACTTTAAAGACAAGCGCCTGCAGGTGTCTGTATTTATGTCGCCGCTTAATGTACACGTTAACCGCAATCCTATTAGTGGTATTGTTAAGTACATGAAGTATCACCCGGGCAAATACCTGGTGGCTTGGCATCCAAAATCATCTACCGAAAATGAGCGTACCACCATTGTTATCGGCAACGATAAACAAGAGATACTTATGCGCCAGGTAGCAGGAGCATTGGCCCGCCGTATATGCTACTATGTAAAGGAAGGTGATAAAGTAGAACAGAATAATGAATTTGGTTTTATCCGTTTCGGTTCACGCGTAGATCTTTATCTGCCATTGGGCACTAAGCTCGATGTGAAAATAGGAGATGTAGTGCAGAGTGCTGTGACCGTTATCGGTCACCACTAAGTGCTTACTATATTCATTGAAAAGGCCCGGTGTTACACTTGTAGCAGCGGGCCGTTTCATTTTTTATCAAGCTGTTGATCTTCAGAGTGATTTGTATTTGAGGAATCAGGTAATTGAGCCATTAAGCCATTAAGCAATTGCGCCATTCTAATTCTACTCCAGCTTAAAACTTATTGCCTGTGTAAACATCACCTTTGTGGCAACACCGTTGTTCTTGCCTGCATTCCATTTTGGCATTGCCTTTATTACCCTCAGCGCTTCTTCATCGCAGCCGGCGCCTATGCTGTGTGTTACTTTGGCATTAGTAATACTACCATCTTCATTCACTACAAATGTTATGGCTACTCGTCCCTGAATACCTGCTTCCCGCGCATTAGGAGGGTAGTTGATGTTCTTAGATAAGTAGCTCTGCATGTCGCCGGGAAATGCAGGCATCTGCTCTACAAACATAGGGATCTCGGGAGCCTTTGTAGTAGCCACTACTATTGGCCCACCTGTATTTTTCCCTATTATAGGCGGATTTAACCCATCTGCACCGCTGTCTATATTGGCATTGCCCGGGTTGACGTTCTTTAGTTTACTTACCTCTGTCATTAACTCATCTGGCTGCACATCTTTATCGGGTTCAATAACCGGAGGAATATAGATCGCACTCTTTGCTGGTGGTGGCGGTGCTGCCGGTGGCATAGTTGGTTTTGGTGGTGGTGGCTGGTCGGGCTTTATATTGTCGATAACGGTTACTACGACAGCCGGACCGAGGGGTGCTGCAATTTCTTTCTTTACATTAACAAAAGAAAAGCTCACAATAGCACTCAATCCCAGCATCAGAAATCCTACACCTTTCCTTACTCTGCTGCTGTAATTTTTACGCAATTCGTATCCGCCATATCCTTTGTTGCGGTGGTCATAGATAATGTCGAGATAGTCTGCTTCAAGCAATTTTTTCGCGTCCATAAAATTTAGTTTTAAAAAGGTTTATGTGTTTGTTGTTCATTAATAAGCAGCGGCAGAAAAACAATTCCACAAGAAATTCATAAAAATATTTTTGAGCATGTACGATGGTTTGTAATGTCCTGCCAGTAAGGGTTTGGGTATTTTTGTTCAGTCCATAGCACTTTGGTAGAGACGCATAATTGCGTCTCCAGAGAAGTTGTTTTCGAATCCAATACAGGTGGCTGCGATGGGGTATGCGGGTTGCTCCAGATGCGCACCGATTGTCAGGGTGAGATCCTCGAACCCCTGGTATTCGCACGGGACGTATTCATTTTGAGACGCGCTATTAGATTTATATCAACCACATTGAGCTATTGAGCCATTGCACTCACATCCTCTGCAGTTATATCCACAATAGCATAGTACCTCACATCATTGATGTTCATCTCATCAAGCAGGCTCACAACATCCTCATACTTGCAGGTTTTGTCGGGCTTAATAAGCACATGCAGCTTATGCGCATCATTAGAAAATGAAGAAGGTAATGCTGCCACCTCACTCTTCTTGCGAAGTATAATTGCTCTTGCATTTTTCATGTTAGCGACATGCATATCTGCAGGACTTTTCAACAGTCCATTGTAATAGTGCAGTGAATGATCTTTGGAAGGAAT
>CANBQQ010000313.1 GCA_947371715.1 Flavipsychrobacter stenotrophus | reverse complement strand
TCGGGTAGGGTGGTTATTGATAGGATCGATCTTGGAGGCATCGTTAGCGTGTCCCTCAGAAAACGAACGCACAACCTCCGCTTTGTAAAGCGTATCATTGGTAACGAAACTACCAACGAAGTTCCTGAAGGGCTTTTTCAGGACTTGATTTAATATAGATTAGTCTACCGTATTTATAGATTTTTATCGATGGTTTCCATGAATCACAGAGGCTTGCATAGTCTATAGATTTTGTAGATTTTATTCGTAAAAAACGGATTTTCCTCCTCGAAATGCCCATTTTTCCATAAAATATAGGCGATAAACAGCGGCAAAAACAATTAATTATCATTCTTTACAGATAAATATTTATTAATAATTTAATAAAATCTAATGTATAAAATATTGATTAAAAATTTCTAAAAGATATTTATTATTTAACTTTAGCTAAAAGTAATTTTATGATAATTGTGAGATTATGATTTGCAAAACTATTTTTCTAGCTTGTAGAAAAATAATTCGTTAAACAAATCAAATTATGAAAACCAATTTTTTACGTTCATTTAAGGTACTTTTCTGCCTTTTACTAATTTCATTTTGCGGTACCAAAGTGTCAGCCCAATACTGTACGCCTTCGTACAGCTTCGGCTGCGGATTTGGAGATGATATTCATAGCTTTACCCTTGTGGGAGCAGCAAGTACTACGATCAGTGATTTGAGTACTGGTTGCGCTGCCTCCGGAACCGGATACGACGATCGTACTACAATTGTGCCGGCAGTAACTCTGGCGCAAGGCGGTACTTATAGTGGAACTGTAAAAATACAAGGCTTTTTGGGGTCGCCAAATGCAGTTGATGGGATAGAGATCTATATCGATTTTAATGACAACTTCACATTTGAATCTGCTGAAAGCGTAGGTGGTGTAAATGCTATTGGGCTTACTGCAACGGCTTACTCTATTATCATACCTGCAGCCGCCAATTTGGGATCCCATAGAATGAGAGTAGTTATGGCAAGTGATGGCGACGCTACCTACCCGGGTATTGACCCTTGTGCAACTACTTATCTTCTTGGTGTTCCTTTCCTTGCATACAATTTTGGAGAAACCCATGACTACCTTGTTACTATAACGGGTACATCCACCGTTACCTGCCCTGCTGTCACCGGTCTTACAGTATCTGCAATAGCAGCAACAACAGCCACTTTGAACTGGACTGCAGCAACAGGTGCTATTGGTTACGAGTGGGCAGTTACTACATCGGCTACTCCGCCAGCATCGGGTACAGCTACTACTTTGACCACTGCCAATGCAACAGCGCTTACCGCATCTACCGCATATTATGCGCATGTTCGCACAAAGTGCAGTGCTACAAGCTTTTCTTCATGGGTAAGTGTTCCATTTACTACACTTAGTACCACCGGTTGCGCCGCACCTGCAGTTACACTGGGCGCTGGCACAAGCAGCACACAGGTAGTAAACTGGACTGCTGTAACAGGAGCTATAGGTTATGAATGGTCTGTTACCACATCAGCAACTCCTCCTGCATCAGGCACGGCTACTACATTGACTACCGCTACCGCTACAAGTCTTACTGCATCTACTGCTTATTATGCTCACGTGCGTACAAAGTGTAGTGCTACCAGTTTTTCTGCATGGACAAGCATTCCATTTACTACCGCAGCTTCAACTACTACATGTTCAGCACCTTCACTTTCTTTAGGCGCAGGTACGAGCACAACACAGGTAGTTAACTGGGCTGCTATAACCGGCGCTACAGGTTATGAGTGGGTGGTAGACATGGTAGCTACAGCGCCAACAGGGTCAGGTACAGGTACTACACTGACAACATTTACTGCAGCCGGACTTACAGCCGCAACTACCTATTATGCGCACGTTCGCACCAATTGTGGTTCAAGTAATTCTACCTGGACAACTATTCCGTTTACAACAGGTCCGTCAACAGCAGGTTGCAACCCGGTAACAGGTCTTACAGCAAGTGCTATTACCGCAACAACCGCTACCATCAGTTGGACAGCAGTAACCGGTTCTGTAGGTTATCAGTATGTGATCAATAACGTTGTTACAGCACCAACCGGCTCAGGCACAAACATTGCAACTACCACTTACAATGCTACTGCGCTTACTGCAGGTACTACTTACTACGCACATGTTCGCGATAGTTGTGGCCCTACCAGCCTGTCAGTATGGAATACAATTCCATTCACTACATTGTCTACTACTTGCAATGCGGTTACTTCACTGGTTGCATCTGCTATCACTTCTAATAGCGCTACAATAACATGGGTACGCCCTACAGGGACAATAGCTGCGCAGTATGTAATAGATAATAACCCGGCCAATCCTATAGTGTCTGGTACAACAACTACACTGAGCACTCGTAACCTTACCGGTCTTAGTTCTTCTACTACCTATTACGCACACGTGCGCGATACATGTGGTGCCACTGCATTATCTGCATGGGTTACTATTCCTATCACTACACTTGCAAGTGGTGTAGGTGTTGTAGATATTAATGCTGAGAACGGTTTTGGTATCAACGCTTACCCTAACCCTGTTAGTGGTGCATTAACTGTAGAAATACAAGGTGGACTGGATAACGAAGGAATGATACAGGTAATGGATGTTACTGGTAAATTACTTAAGGTAATTCCTGCAACAGATCGTACTGTAAGTATCGACATGAGCGGCTTATCTACAGGTTTATATCTGGTAAGGTACAGCGATGCTGCTCACACACAGACTATCAAGATCAATAAGCAGTAATCTGTTTAAATAGACACAATAAAAAAGACAGCTTAACGGCTGTCTTTTTTATTGGGATTAAGTGATGTGAGTTGGTTGTGTTTTTAAGAGATTTGACAACTTTTTAAAAGTTGTCAAATCTGACCTGCATAATATAAAAGCCCCATCAATAATATTATTGATGGGGCTTTCTATAAATTTCAATTTAATTGAACAAATTCTTCACCACCTCATACCCCATATTCAACCTGTAGGTCGCTTTGATGCGAATGATCATGTCATTCTTCTCCATCAGGAACAACGTCTTCTTTACCTTCTTCTTATGCATGTCCACTTCTACTGCGCTACCTACTCCACCTTTTAATGCCCACAGCCTATCACTTATTTCATCGGCATTAGGATACTTATTGGCGCCCATATCCATGTTGCGCTCATAGATGTAAGCCAGCATTTGTTTCAGGTCAGGCTCCAGCGAAATGTAATCTGATCCGAATATGGTGATGAGCTCTGCAGAATATAACTGCTGGAATGCTGGTTTTACTTCCTCGGGTTCTTGCTTTTCTTCTTCTTCAATTACGTTTTCTTTAATGATCTCCGGCTCTGCAGGGACGATAACTTCCTCTTCAATAAATTGCTCTATTGGTGCAGGCTCTTCGGTAATGGTAGCTTTTAGTCCCGGTATTTTTGAGTCACCGCTAACTAGGCGCTGATAGGCATTGCCTTTATAGTAGAGGTATTTGCCGTCATCAGGCAGAGGGTCTATATAAACAACTACAACTTCGCCACTTAAAAACGATACCACATCAAAACGAATGTAATCGCTGATGTCACGCGGGTTGCCATCAACATCGGTAAATTCGGCTACTAACGTTCTCAGCTTACTTTCATTTCGTGCATCAAATCCGTTGAAGATAAACTTGTTGTTGTCTTCATCATCCTTAATGCCGATTATTATAGCTCCCCCATTAGTATTCAGAAATGCATTAACAGAGATGAACAGGTCGCTCCATTCCCCCGCGATATGACTATTGTCTTTTATCGCTACTTTTTCCTGGTCTGTCCATACATACTCATCATTAGCTATGCTGTAGGCTATGTGCTGCAGTATGTCATTAATTATTTTCATGCCGTTGCAGTAAAACTATTGATTGTTAGCGAAGTATCAAAATACAAATGATCAGAGACGATCACAACCTGCCTATGGCACTCTGAATGATATCGTGATGGTCGAATGCAAGATCAGGTAACTCGTTTATGTTGAACCACCTTACGTCTTTAGCATCATCATGTGCTTTGGCTTCCACTTTTTCATTGAGCAGCGCATAATAGGCCACCGATATGTTACGCTCAGTAGGGTGGCGATCTACTTTGTCAAATACATCCAGTCGTTGTAATGCCATACCTTCTACGCCAGTTTCCTCGGCCAGCTCTCTCATCGCAGCATCGGCGGTCGTTTCGTCCATATCTACATAGCCGCCAGGCAATGCCCACATATTTTCAAATGGCGGGTTGCCTCTCAGTATCAACAGAACATGCTGCTGATCATTTTCACGTGCCAGCAGCACTGCATCAACCGTAACGGCAAAACGGGGGTATTCGTAAGTGTATGGCATATCGCTAAAATTATTTATCCCGGAATCATTGTCGATGGCTCCGGGATAATGGCTTGTTGTATTGTTGGTTTAGCATTCGCTCAGGCTGATCGGCAGTTGCATGGCCAGTCCGCCTTCGGCAGTTTCTTTGTATTTATGGTTCATATCCAGTGCCGTTTCCCACATAGTGTTCACTACGGCATCTAAAGATATACGTGCCTTATCGGGGTTACTTTGTAACGCCAGTTGACAAGCCGTTATGGCCTTTATAGCACCCATAGTGTTACGCTCTATACAAGGCACCTGTACCAGTCCGCCCACAGGGTC
>CANBQQ010000312.1 GCA_947371715.1 Flavipsychrobacter stenotrophus | reverse complement strand
GTGATCCCCTGTGAAAGCAAAAAATACAATGTTCTGGTAGAGACGCATAATTGCGTCTCCACAGCGACTGGGCTAACAAAATAACAGTAAACAAATACAAACATGTCCCTCTCTATCCAACCTAACGTTCGTAGAGACGCAAGATTTTGGTAACTATCGCTAAGATGGGATTATAAAAATAACTAAGGTGTAGATTTAGCCTGTATGGTATTGGCTATTCGTGTGGTTCTTGCACAGTAGGCTCGTTATTCCTATCCTCTACGACCTTATTAGCATGTGCAGCAAACAAGTGCATTGCCTGTTCAAAATCGACCGCAATAGTCACCTTTTCAGCATACTTATCGGGTCGGGGCTTTGGGGTCGTGGTTTGCTTCTTTCCTTTTGCCATATTGTAAAGTTACGAAAGCCGTATTACATTTAGAACGCCAAACTAAATGTAAAATGAAATATAGACCTACTCAAGAAGAATTAGACATAATAAATAAGTGCCTTCCATTGATTAACCCTAGCGATGATAGTTTTAGCATATCTCATATACATGCGGATAAATTAAAAGAAATTTATCCATCTATTGTTAATGGCATACGCAATAGCGATTATGACAACGCATTTAGCGATTTAAACAGAAGAGGGGTCTATCAAAATATTACAAAGTGGCTAAAGGAACAAGACTTTGCAGTTGATGTATTACCGCATAAATATTCAAATAGCTGGGATTTAAAATTTACCTCTACAGGCGATTTGCTGTGGGCTTATTCAGACGTTTATAAATACTATGATTCATTCAATGAACACCCTATCGAAATCATTCAAAAAAGAGCGCAGGAATTAATAAAGGAAGCCCGCACCTACAATGAATTCCGTATCGTACAATACTTGCCTAAAGTGGATGTTGTTCATTTTAGCGTATCGGATATGGATAATGATTTACTTGAAAAAATAAGCAGTAAAATTTCTGGCAAGAGTTCATTAATCTCACTGCATGAACAATGGATATTAGATGAAAGTGCTGTTAACTTTTTGACCGCAGAAGGGTTTGTGATTAACAGACATGATATTAAAGATAGCGATGGAGGTATTTATAGGGAACTGACAGATAGGGGCAGAAAACTAAAAGAGGTGGGGTCGTTGGATGAATTAAAAAAAATGGAGCTAGTTGAGCTAAAAAAGCAAAATGACATAAAAGAGTTAGAGTTTAATCTTCTAAAAAGCCAAGATGAATTTCAAAAATTAAATAATGATTTTATTGTAAAGCAATCCAGTCTTATTGCCAATCAAATCGAAACAAACGAAAAAGTAACTACAACTAATACAAGAATGGTTTGGATACTTATTATTACATTTTTTGCAGCAGCAGTAAGCGCATATGCGGCAGTCGTTGGTGTCAATAATGACCAAAAAGAGATATTATTATTAAGCGAAATAGACTCACAGAAGAAAGCAATATTGTTGCAGCAACAACAGTTGCAAACAGTACATCTCCAAGTCGATTCTTTAGAAATAATTTTATCGAAGTTAATAAAGAAGCCATAATAAATGGCTTTCATTGGTATGATTTGGCACTACAAAGATATGAGATAAAAAGTTACGGCACTCAATATTGAGTGCCGTTTTCATTTAATCGCCAAACCAAATGAAAGCTACTTTGCTATCAGTGCATCATATTTCAATCTTACTCCGCTGCACTTCATTACTGTATCTTCAAACCTGTTAGTCTGTGTTGTCTTACGTGTGTTATACCTGTATGCACTTTCGTTGCAATAGGCTTGCATATGCTTGCGGCTGATGTTATGATACACTCCTATTACCATACGGTCAAAGTGGCTAAATGCGCCCTCTATCGTGTTAGTATGTGCATGTCCACGAACGTATTCATCTTTGCTATGGTCTACACTTTCATGTGCTGCGTATTCCTTTCCAACTGCTACATATGCGTTAGCGGTATCGGTCATTAGTACCGAACCAGTATCAACATGCTTACGCACCAAATCAGGCTCATTTTCGTTAGCATCAACAACATCAAAGCGAATGTTACCACCACGCTCTACATAAGCAGAAACAGCGGTCTTATTAGCCATTGCAGCATTACGGTCGCCCTTAAAAGAACTACGCTTCTTTTTGCTCATTGTCTTTGTCTTACCACCTACGATAGTAGTATCTGTTTCTACAACAACACCCTCACCACCTAATGCTTCAGGTGCAATTTCCATAAGTGTTTGGCGTATGCGGTGCAATAAGAACCATGCACTTTTCTGATGTATTCCTAAGTCCCTGCTCAACTGTAAAGAACTAATACCTTTCTTGTGGTTTGTGCATAGGTAGATGGCTGCAAACCATGTGCGCAATGGTATCTTAGTATTCTCAAATATAGAGCCTACAAGAGAACTGAATTTCTTTTGACATTCAATATTCTTGCACTTGTAACCTCTGTTAGTCTTATACGGATTTTCAGAGCCACAATGAGGGCATGTAACATTACCATTCCATCTAACCTGCTCCCAGTAAGACATACAAACATCTTCATTGCTAAAGAAGTCAAATAATTGCGGTAATGTTTTGAATTGAGCGAACATAAATTAGTGCGTTGTTGGGACAAAGATACACATTTTCTAACAACTACAACTATTTAAACATATATTTTTAATTAAATCCCAAGTAAGCGATAATTACCAAGATTTTGCGTCTCCACTGTGACTGAGCAAGTAAATCTATTTAGGGACGAGGCAGTGAAAACAAAAAATACAATATTCTGGTAGAGACGCATAATTGCGTCTCCACAGCGACCTTCTTAAAACACCCCCACTGGTCGAAGCGTCTCGCTTCGTCCCAAGCCATGCAAGCGTCCGCTTGCGAAAAAAATAGAATAAGAAAGGCATGCATTTCCCCCTCACCCCTCATCGGCACATTTATTGTCGGGGTAATAGAAGCGGGATATATTGCAAAATCATAGGTTTTAACGCTAAACTTTTGAGATTTGTATATTGATAGCGTAGGTTTGCCAACGAAGTGTATTTCATGAAGTTAAGAGTTGTCATATTATTTATATTCAGCCTGTCATTTGTCTTTCGCTCTGTAGCGCAGGAAAAAAGTGATTATACGCAGTCCCGTATCTTATTCCTGCTCGATGAGTCTTCGAGTATGCTGCAAACATGGTCTACAGGCAAGGAAAAATATAAGATAGCCAACGAGATCATTAACCGCCTTATGGACAGTGTTAATGCGGTGAATAGTGATGTGCAGTTTTCCCTTCGTGTATTTGGTAATCAGCACACCGTTCCCGAGCATGATTGCCATGACACCAGGAACGAGGTCCCTTTCAGCCCCGACAACAAGGCGCAGATGAGTTTCCGGCTTGATGACCTACATCCACTGGGGGTAACTGCTATTGCTTATTCGCTGAGCGAAGCGGCCGACAAAGACCTTATTGATGAAGCCCACAATGCCTACAGTATAATATTGATAACAGATGGTGGCGAAAGTTGCAACGGAGACATCTGCGGGGTGATGGATAAGCTGATAAGGAATAAGGTATTCTTTAAGCCATATGTGTTGAGCCTTGAAGACCTGCCCGAACTGAAGTCGGAATATGCATGTCTGGGCAACTACCTGCCGGTCACTAAAAGATCAGACATTACTAAGGCGGTCACTACAATTGTAGATGCCTTCCGCCCAATGCTGAAGATGACCAAGGTCGACTACCAGAAAATGCAGGTGATAGCCTCAAAAGCGCCAAGTGCTTTGAAGGTGAATATGCCTGCGGTAAAGGCAGAAGTGCCCGTGGTAGAGCCACCAAAAGCCAAACCTGTTGACACAGTTGTAGCGCCGGTAAAGAAATCTGCTATCGAAGTAAATGAAGAGCCTAAACGCCCGGCACCGGTAAAAATGTCTTTGGCAAAACGCCCTAAGTGGAGGAATATGTTTGTTGCTCCGCCGGTGTTGAAGGCGCCACCACTCGTTACAGTTATTCCGCCTGCGATCAAAGTTTCGGAAGATGATGTGGCCATACCACACGCAGCACCGGTTAAGCTGGTTGTTGCAAATATGCCCAGGCTCAAAAGGCTGCCGGTTGCTAAAGCAGCATTGACAAGTCTGACCACGGTAAATGTAATTGTACCAGACATTAAAATAGAATTGCCGGTCATAAGGCCTGCGGCAATAACGATGGTTATGGCAAAAATGCCGAAGCTTAAAAAACTGCCATTGACGAAAACTTCATTCCCTGGTTTCACAACAATGGCAGTTACGGCGCCTGTAATAAATATAGAAATACCTGTAGACAGACCTGCTCCGGTGAAACTGGCAAAGGTTCAGCCGGGCAAAATGCGCCGGTTTGCGGTGCAGAAAGCAGCACAGTTTGTAGCTGCAAAATTCCCACCTGTCCAGTTCACTATGGATGTTGACCCGGCAGATATTGCACCCGCACGGCCGGCATCTTTTAAAATGCAGTCTGTAAAAATTACAGGGCTTAAAAAATTCAATACCAGCCTGCCTGCATTAACCCCCCTAAAGAAACTTAAAGTTGTCACACCCGACTTTAAGGTAGAAATACCTGAACCGGAGAAGCCGGTAGTTGTAACGCCACCAACACCCCCTCCGCCCCCTGTAGTAGCGCGTACGCCGCTGAAGTTACCCAAGGCGAAACGGGGCAACTTCCGTATGCACCTGCTATA
>CANBQQ010000311.1 GCA_947371715.1 Flavipsychrobacter stenotrophus | reverse complement strand
GTTTTTAATTTTAAAACTTATCAGCATGTAGTCTAAGATTGAAATTTGTAAAAATCGAACAAATATATGTCTTTAAAATAAGCAATTTCGAGTTTACAACATCATTTTTGCAAAAAAATTACTAAATATCAATTAACAACAGATAACGCCTGGTGCTACAGTCCCAAAGACATTCAAATTGTCACCCTAATATGACCAGAATGTAACCAAGGTAGCCTCTTATAACTAATCGTACTGGTCTAGTTACACAAACAAGGAAGTGGCTAATTAAGTAGATGGCCGTTGAACCGAACAATGTTTTGTAAATCAAAAACATGCCTTATGCAATATTTCAAAGTTGTGCAATGCATATTAATTGTTAGAATACCCCCCCTGATTAGTTTTCAGGTGAAAGAACTTTATATAAAATAGTTATTGCCTGTTTCTTTTACCATATCTTATGAATTAAAATACAATCAAGGTTATAACAATCCAATCATTGTCAAAAAATAATAAAATTTAGGATGCCCATCCGGGGTAGATCAAAAATCCAACACAATATTCTTCGGCTGATAATCCTGCTCATCGCAGCGGATGTTGATGCGTTCTACGAGGATGCGGACATGTTCGTTGCGGATGTTCTTGAGCACAATTTTCTGTTCATCGGTGAGCATGTTGCCATGGGTTGGGTATGGGCCATAGGTCTTGCCGTCTTTTATGGTGAAGGAGATGGTGAACTCAGTGACCTTGCAGTTGGGTAAGCCTGTAGTTAATCGCGGATTGGTAAGGATGGTAGCAAAAGTGGTGTGAGCGGAATCGACATTGGCCAGTTTTACCTGTGGTATGCTGTTGCTCATGCCTTGTGCATGGGAAATTACTGAAAAGCTTAAAATAAGTGTAATGGTGAGTAAAATACGGTACATAAGGGATCGTTTAGGATAAAGTTAGGTGATTTGTGATAGAGTTGGTTGCAAAAATGTTCACTCATCTTGTTATCTGTTTTTCCCAAAAAACATCAGCTAATACACAAAACGAATACGTCCCGACGTGCCGGTCAGAGACCGGCCACCGCGCGAGCGTAGACAGAGTCTACGCTCAGCTCCTATATCAATTTATCTACAGAATTTGCATTACTTTTACGCCCAAATAACGACTGTTATGAGCGATACAAATGAGCAACTGATACCATACCGCAAGCAGGAAAGCTGGGGTTTTTGCACTCCTGACAAGAAGATAGTGATTGCGTGTACTTATGAGAACACCAATCCGTTTTCTGAGGGCCTGGCAGAGGTGAGGAACAATGATAAAAGCGGTTATATAGATAAGGCCGGCACACTGGTAATACCGTACAAGTATGACTATGGTTCCCTGTTCAAGGAAGGGCTGGCGGCTGTTGAGAAGTTTGGCAAGTATGGCTATATAGACCAGACGGGTAAAGAAGTGATCCCTTTCCTGTTTACCGACGCTGAAGATTTTATAGATGGACTGGCTATTGTAGAGCAGAAAGATAAGTGGGGTTTTATAGATAAGACCGGCAAGCTGGTAATTCCGTGTAAGTATGACCTGGTGACCGAGTTTAAGAATGGTGTTGCGTTTGTAGAGCTTAACGGCAAGAACAAATACATAGACAAGAAGGGCAATTTTGTACCGGAACCTGCTGATCAGGATTTGTATGAAGGACTGGCGCTGGCTTATGACGATACGGACAAGGTAGGTTATGTGAATGCTGACAATAAGATGATCATTCCGTGTGTGTATGATGATGGTATGGACTTCAATGAAGGCATGGCTGCTGTTTGTCAGAAAGGCAAATGGGGCTTTGTGAACCTGAAGGGCGAGCAGGTGATACCATGTATCTATGAAGATTTTATAGACGATTTCCAGGATGGACTGGCGCTGATGCAGATAGGTGAGGATTTCGGGTTTATAGATAAGAAGGGAACTGAGTATTGGGAAGACTAGACCTAAGTCAAAAGTCAAAAGTTAAAACTAAAAAGTGTTCGCAGTAATTTCGGATGTAACAGTGTTGACAAGTTTTAAAGAGTTGTCTAATTTTTCCGGACAAGCTCAATAACATTGATTTTGAGGCTTTGCATCTACCAGCTAACGACTATCTACTTTTATAAAAAAACTATATTTTTACGACATGTCAAATATTAAAACAGTAACCGTAATAGGTTCAGGAACAATGGGCAATGGCATATGCCATGTGTTTGCCCAGAATGGCTTTAACGTGCACATGATGGATATTAACCAGGGTGCGCTGGACAAGGCAATGGGGACCATAGGCAAGAACATGGATCGCCAGGTAGCTAAGGGTACACTTACACAGGAAGATAAAGATGCTTCTGTAGGCCGTATCAAGACCTTTACCGATATGGCTGAGGCCGTAAAGGATGTGCAGCTGGTAGTAGAAGCTGCTACAGAGAATGTAGACCTGAAGTTGAATATATTCCGCCAGCTGGATCAGCACTGCAATGCAGACTGTATACTGGCTAGTAATACATCGTCTATATCTATTACCAAGATCGCCAGCGTAACCAAGCGTCCGGGTAAGGTGATAGGTATGCACTTTATGAATCCTGTGCCGGTAATGAAGCTGGTAGAGATCATTAATGGCTATGCAACTGATGCATCAGTTACTGAGACCATAACCGAACTGAGCAAGGCAATAGGTAAGATACCTTGCAGTGCCAATGACTACCCGGGCTTTGTGGCCAACCGCATATTGATGCCAATGATCAATGAGGCCATCATAACGCTGCAGGAAGGTGTAGCCAGTGTAGAGGCTATCGATTCTATAATGAAACTAGGCATGGCCCACCCTATGGGTCCGCTGCAACTGGCTGACTTTATAGGACTGGATACCTGCCTGTCGATACTTAATGTATTGCACAATGGCATTGGTAATCCTAAGTATGCCCCTGCTACCCTTCTGGTAAACATGGTACAGGCTGGTTACCTTGGCGCCAAGAGCGGTGAAGGTTTTTATAAGTACACTCCGGGAAGTAAGGATATAGTGGTGAGTGAAAGGTTAGCACATATAAAGTAAGATAGCTTTGAATTTGAATAACAAAAGCCGCCCGATGGGCGGCTTTTGTTATTTTAGGTTATCCATTTCAGTATACGACCGGAACCGAGTAAAACCTGACAATAGGTTCCCCATCAATAGTAATTAATATGCCTGAATATAACCCTTGAAGCATGGCACTTAGGGTCGTTGTATTCAGTTTGTTTGATCCAGTTGCCGTGATCGTCGTATTGATAACAGAAAGCCCTGTATGGTTTGGGATTAGTTTGATCTTCTATTAAGGTAACGTTGTTGTGCTCATCGTAACTGAAGGAGCGTTTTGTCTCACTATGTAAGGCGTTAACGCGTGGCGGTAATATTTCCAGGTGATTGCCCCTGCTATCATTCAGGTAGTTGGTCACTACATCATCCTGCACTTCCTCACCCTTGTGTAGCTGTTTTACCAGAAACCCATTATTATCGTAGGTGTTGATAACGAGGGCGGATAACTTGCGCGGCTTATTGCGGTAAAATTCCTGCTGCGCTAATCTTCCCTGATCGTCATATCTATTTACCGTAACAAAGGTGTTGGCGGAACGGATATCTCCCTTGCGCACAGATTTGATCATAGAGTCTTTTCCAAACCAGGTGAAATATTCAACAAGATCGCCGGTGGTCCTGTACTTCACCTCATTACCCACTTTTTTTACCAGGTGGCCCAGAGTATCATAATACAATACTCCCCTGCTCTCTGCAATTCCCTTACCCATGGTATCAGCAAATGTGTCGGGGCGGTAGTCTATGCCTTCCATCATTTTTACCTTACCATGTACTTTGAAAATATCAGGCAGCATTTCTTCTTCAAAACCGGCCTGTGCCTGCACAACTGTAGCAGCCAGGAGCGCAATGAGGGTAGTGCAAAAATATTTTAGGGTAATGTTCATAAACAGTAGAAGTCGATGTTATTCTGCATCAATATCTGTACCACGTTTTATCATACAAAATAGTGGTTCCCTGGTAAGCAATTTCTACCTAAAGTAGTTTTATCAAATAAACGACATCCTGCTAATAGAGGTTACTTTTATTGCAGAGGGAGCAACCTACCAGCATCTACTAAAATAGCCTGCCTCTTTCCGGGGCAGGCTATTTGTTGTCTGAAAAAATATCACGATCAAGAGCAGCTTACTGCTCCAATACAAAATGGAACACCTTGCTTACATGTTCTGATTGCACATTAAGGATATACTGACCGTTTGCCAGCGCACCATTGAGTAAGATCTGTTTGTTCAGTTCACCATTTACTGTTTTAGCTGTATTGCTGTATACCTTACGACCCAGCACGTCGGTGATGTTCAGTGTCACTTCTTCATTGGTTTTTATACCCAGGTCGCCCTTAATGGTAAATGATCCATTATTAGGGTTAGGTAGCAATGACAGGTTAACTCCATTCTGGTTCAGTTCATGCACACCTACGTTAGTGCCAATGGCAATGGTCAATGAAGTAAATACACTCACGCCGCTACACTGGTCGGTATTGGTAACTGCACAGCTTACAGAGTCGCCATTCAACAGGGTGTTGGTGATGAATACCGAATTGGTAGCACCCGAGATCGGAATATTGTCAATGAACCACTGATAGGTAGGCGCTAATCCACCACCGCTTGTAAGTGTGATGGTAAATGTATC
>CANBQQ010000310.1 GCA_947371715.1 Flavipsychrobacter stenotrophus | reverse complement strand
GCATATTGATTAGGAATGGGTTATGTGTGGTAATTTGTTTTGGCGTAAGCTAATGAGTAATAAATCTCAAATTGCTTTGATCTGCATCTACTTAAATATTTACAAATGAACTAATTATAATATCTTTATTAGGAACCAAAAGCTCAATTGCATGCTGCAGCCATTGTTTGACCTAATGAATTCAATAAGACCTATAAGTGAGGAACTGAAAGAGGTATTGGCAGAAAATCTTGACATAATAGAAGTGCCCAAACGACACCTTTTATTAAAAGAAGGGCAAACAAGTAATTACATTTTTGTGGTACTAAACGGGTTGCTACGCATGTATTACATAAAGGACGGCGAGGAAATATGCTCGAGATTTATGGAAGAGCAAAGTATGGCCATGTCTGTAAATAGTTTCTATAGCCGCTCTCCCGGCTACGAATATATTGAGACATTAGAGCCATGTGTACTTGCCAGGATACATAAAGACAATTTAGAGCGGATCTATAAAGAGTACGATGAGTTCAATTACATTGCGCGGGTAATTACTGAAAAGTACTTTATCAAGAGTGAGGAGCGACTATTTTTGATCAGAAAGCAAAGTGCGGAAGAACGCTATCTTTACCTTGTTGATCACTACCCCGAATTGCTGATGAGGGTACCGCTTATGTATATAGCCACCTATCTGGGGATAACGCTGGAAACCCTAAGCAGAATAAGGAAAAAGTTAAGTAGCCAAAAAGTGTGATAATTTGTGTTTCTGAGGGTATTGAGTGCTTCCTAACGGTGTTTGCTACCTGTTCGTCAACTTGAAACCGAGATGAAAATTGACGTCTGCAACAGAACCCGGACCAGTAAGATAGAAGAATTGAAAATCGTCGCCATTAGGTGTTGCTGTTATTTTAGCACAGCCCTTCAATCCAAATGCAAGGTCCATAAAAAACCTCTGTGATCGTCCCATATTGAAGTGATATCCCATACCTGCTCCGGCCAACGCATAAGTGAATGGCCCTGTATCTCCGTGGTCAATTCCAAACTCCTCACCAGAGCCCCCACCAAGTTTGCCGTAGTAGAACAATTCTGTTTTCCGGGAAACAAAGTGATAGTTACGATACTCAACATAACCTTGTAGTCCGGGGCATAGCCCCCAATAACCTGTAGTGGATAGCAGCAGCGCATTACGATCATCTAACCTGTATTCTATTTTTATCCGCGCCTTAGACATTAAGCCCAAAGGGTTTGACAAGTGAATGGCTACTTGTGCATTTACTTTGAATGCAGTGATGGCCGAGAGTAGAACGATCACAAGAACGGAGTATAGCTTCTTTTGCATAAGTGATAATACCATTTTATACAGTGCAAGATTGCCAATCTTTGCCAAAGCCCGTTTGATAAATATCAAATAAAAAAGCAGCTACATTTCTGTAACTGCTTTCAATCTTTGTGGAGCCACCCGGGTTTGAACCAAGGCCCCCTGATTATGAGCTGATCCAAATTCACCGCAGTTATTTTAAAAAATCTCGTGTTCGTTAAGCACATCCTCTTGTACAGATCAATCTCTCTCTACCACTCAATTAAAATGGTAATAGAAAAAGAATGCGGCTGCTTCGTTGGCGCTAACGCCTTTTGCATAGCCAATAGTGGTGTTGTGCGCATCCTTCACTTCTCCGTCTCTAATATAACCAACGGTACTGTTGTGCCCATCTTTATATTCGTTTCCCTCTGCGCGACCTATGGTCGCATTGTGCCCATCTTTAAATTCGCCATCCCTTATAACACCGATAGTAGTATTATGGCTGTCTTTCACTTCTCCATTACTATTGATATGACCAATAGTAGCATTATGTCCATCCTTAACTTCGCCATCTTTTATATACCCTATAGTGCTGTTGTGACCATCCTTAATTTCCTGGGCATAAGAATAGTTTATACAGAGGCAGCTGGCTAATACAAAAAGTACCTTTTTTATGACTAAAATATATTTCACATACAAGATGGTGCATTTAGTTGAAATTAAAGAACTTTCAATAATTTGATGAGCAATTGAAGCGACTCAAAAATCAAAGGCTATAGAACATGAATAAAGATAAAAAGCCTGACACAGAAAAAGTGATGCAGGAACTCAGGGAGAAGTTGGGTGAAACGTCTCTTTCCGAAGAACAGCAGAAGATGTTCAGTGAGATAATCGAATCCAACCTAAATAAAACCGAACCGGCAGTGAGTCACCAGTTGGTAATATGCCGGGAACAATTTTTCGAGTCTTTCGCAGCGCGGCCACGGCCACTGCATGGCCAGATAATTAGAGCAGATGTAAATCATAGCACACATGACGTCGGGGGTATTGAAGAACTACTTTCTGCCAAGCCTTCTTTTCAACTTACTGCAGCTGATGTTGGGTCAATAGAGAGTTACCTCTGGGCACTCTCATCAGAAGCATTTCTATACTTTCTGCCTGCTTTCATGTACCATTCATTGGTATCGTGCGATTCCATAAACTTGTTCGTTGCCGAGTTGGTTGAAGATCTGACATTGCCGCTACATGAGCCTGTAGTAGCGTCTCTTCATAAATATGCACGGATCGAATTAATGCGGAAACAACAGCTTGACTGGAGGTTGACCATGTTTCACGACCGCTTTGATAACGTGACTGATGAAGAGGGTAAAGCAATTTATCTTTTCCTTGCGGCCCTTCAAGAGACTCATGGTGGAGATTATTTCCCCTTTGACGAGATAAAAGTGGCTATTGACCGGTACTGGGTGCGGTTCTAAGATCTATGATTCTGCGAGCACCTAAAACACCTGAAACATTATGCGATATTTAATGCGACAAGTAAATTAGATGGCATAAAAAAAGAGCTGCACGACTGTACAACTCTTTAATTTCTAATCTGTGGTCCCACTCGGGTTTGAACCAAGGACCCCCTGATTATGAGTCAGGTGCTCTAACCAGCTGAGCTATAGGACCTGTCGGCTTGCGCCAAACGGATGGCAAATGTAAGGGATTTTTTGAAACAACAAAAAAATAGCCTTTAATTTTCTCCCGTGCCTTACTTAGCTTGCTTCTGCAGCTTATCTATTTCTGCTTGCTTCCTCGCTTTGTCTTTTTCAATTTCATCAAGCTCAGCCTGCTTTTCATTGAGTTGTTCCTTTAGGGCTACTTTACTCTTAAGGTCAATAAGGAAAGAGTCAATGGCCATTGACAGGTGGCTGTCATTAGCGCTGGTTACGTAGTTATCGTATCCCTTAGATACTGCAAAGTGCACCGTGGCCTTTCGTTTATTGCCTGTCACTTTGTAGTAATAGTCTTGCTTATTGCTGCTTATGGCCATCAGCACCACGCCTTTATACATGTAGAACCCTTTTTTGTGTTTCGCCTTTTTGAGACCGGCTTCCTGTAGCGTTTCTTTAAGGGTAGCTTCTGTTAAGCCTCTGCCATGCTTAAGTCTGATGATGTAACCAGGTATGTGTTCCTTGCCCTTCTTCAGCATGGCTTCTTTTACGTCCTGTGCATAAGTGAATGACGGCAGGAGCAGGGCTATCAATATCAGTAATCTGAATATTCTGTTCATGAAATTTTAGTATTTAGTGCCTACCGGCCACAAACAATGATATCGTAGTGAGGTCTTATTTCCTGTCGTCCTGTACTATTTTGCCATCGCGCATGGTCAGTATGCGGTCTGTCATTTGTGCCAATGCATCATTGTGGGTCACCATTATAAATGTTTGCCCAAGGTCTTTGCGCAGTTGCAGAAACAGCTCGTGTACCGCCTGCGCATTAGCGCTGTCGAGGTTGCCGGTAGGCTCATCGGCCATTACTACCGACGGGCGTGTTACCAGTGCCCTGGCTATGGCTACACGCTGCTGTTCCCCGCCCGATAGTTCTGATGGCTTATTATTGAGCCTGCCGCCTAGTCCTACCCGCTCCAGCATTTCAGTTGCCTTTTGTGTTGCTTCCTTCTTTCCTGCATTACCTATCCACAGGGGCATACACACATTTTCTATAGCGCTGAACTCAGGCAGCAGGTGATGAAACTGGAACACAAACCCCAGGTGCTTATTGCGGAACGCAGCCTGCTTTCTGCCTGGCAGTTTGAAAATATCCGTACCCTCTATCAGCACACTGCCACTGTCTGGCTTATCTAATGCCCCCATTATGTGCAATAAAGTGCTCTTGCCCGCACCCGATGGCCCCACAATAGAAACAATATCGCCTTTCTGCACAGTAAACGACACATCATTTACGACAGTAAATGCGGCATAGTTTTTAATGACATTGTTAACATTAAGCATAATAACAGTGCGGTAATGATTAAAACGTAAAATTGCACAATAATGGTTAAACCCGTACAAATAGTTTTATTTGTGCCGGTAAACAATAAGAATTCATTACAAGTAGTTATCATTTTAAAAAATAGGTTTTGTTTTTTTGAAAAAAAACTACATTTGCGAGAAATTAAGAAATTTATAAAATAATCACAATATGTTTTGGACACTTGAACTAGCATCGCACCTTGAAGATGCACCATGGCCTGCAACTAAGGATGAGCTGATCGATTACGCCATCCGCTCGGGTGCACCGCTTGAAGTGGTAGAGAACCTGCAGGAACTGGATGACGAAGGTGAAATATACGAAGGCATTGAAGATATATGGCCCGACTATCCTACGCAGGAAGACTTCTTCTTTAACGAGGA
>CANBQQ010000309.1 GCA_947371715.1 Flavipsychrobacter stenotrophus | reverse complement strand
GGCGGTGGTAAGATATTTGAACTCGCAATGCCATACGTAGATAGAATGTACATAACACGCGTGCATACTACCATAAACAATGCTGATGCATTTTTTCCGAGTATAGATCACTCCCATTGGAAACTGGTATGGGAAGAAAAACATACGCGCGATGATAAGCATGAATACGACTATACATTTCAGCAATTTGAAAGAATAGAACTGTGACACGCCACGCCATCATAGAATACATTAAATACTCCTTACGCGCTAAAAGATTGCATGGTGTACACTCACCCTTTGTTTATTCCTTCTCTGAAGATGTGCTGTATGCTCAGGTAAAAACATCAAAAGACACAAAGCTCCCAAAATTATATCTGCCGGGAAAATACATTGATCTCATTTCAAAGATCAGTGAACACTATCATTGTAATGATCGTCTCTTACTTGATTCTACAACGTCTGACCAACATCAACAATTCGATCTGACAATATTCACAGAAAGCAACCCTGGTACGTGGGTACAACTATTTAATAAACACTTCAAGAACATCACAACAGAAAGCGTAATAATAATACCAGCTATTCATAGCACCAAACGTCACAGTGCTAAATGGCGCAGACTATTTACCCATCCTAAAATACTACTTACCATAGATGTGTATGGCATTGGACTGATCTTCTTCAGAAAAGAATTCAAAGAGAAACAACATTTCATACTGAAGTACTAAATAAAAAAGGCTACTCAATGAGTAGCCTTTTTCAATACTGCTTGTGTAAGCAATTATCTTACAACAGTGAATTTCTTAGAAGTGAACTTGTCACCTGAAGAAACCAATATGTAGTAGTTACCAGAAGCAAGGTTAGAAGTATTGTAGTTATATACTTCGTTCTGAACATTCTGGTGGATCTCTCTGCTAACGAACTTGCCATGACCATCAATGATAGTGTAAGTAAGTGTTGGAGCAGTAGCTTCAAGGCTTACAGATACATTGATGTTATCAGTAGCAGGGTTAGGATACATGTTGATCTTAGCAAATGGAGCCTTAACAGTGCCTACTGCATTTGGATGAGTAGTTACTGTGAAAGGCACAGATGGCAACAGGTGTCTCTGAGAGCTGTATACAACAGAGTCAACATCATAAGAAGAAATGCTAGGGAATGCGATCGGAGACAAAATATCATTAGGGAAAGCCATCTGATTGTTTGTGCTGCTAGATCTGTCACCAGGCCATAACGGGTTGTACATTTCAAAGTAGCTATGGAAGTGGTTACGACCATAAGTACGTGGGTAGCCATTTACAACACCATCCAAACCTAAAGCCCATGAACCCGGAACTTCAGGAGCGATCAGGTACCAGCTGTTAGCATCAAGGAAAACCTGAGTACCAGCATCACCATTGATCGTATCACCAATAGCTACTGTGAAAGACTGGAAAGAAGAATCCAATGTACCATCAAAAGTCTTGATACCAGCACCAACCAATTCCAATTCAGAATTCTGCATAACTGAATCATGATTTGTACCGCTAGTAGCATCAACCCACTTGAATACGTAAACATACATCTGCTGACCAGCAGGCAATACACCAGGACCATTAGAAACTGAGAACTGAGCTGTCTTGATCACAGAACCACCGTTAGCAATGTAATAAGGAACACCCCAGATGTAAGGATCAGTGATACCCGGACGGGTATAGTAAGTGCTTACTGGTTTGTTTAAAGAAAAATCATAACGACCCTTAGAATAAAGGCTGTCTGTAGCATAGAAAGTGTGCGTATAAGTATTGTCACCAAGGAAAGCATCAGAAGAATCCGAAGCGATAGTATACTTAAGGTCAAACTTACCGGTATTGGTAACAGTAGGTACATTGTACTCAGGACCAAAGAAAGTGTAGATAGAATCGACTGTAGGGAAAGAAGCTAATCTTACAGTGTCCTTATAAAGGCTTGAAGGTGAGCCACCTGTTGGTGTAAAAGTAAGATCAGACTGAAGCTGAACATTTGTTGCGTTATGCAAACCGAAGTTAGCAATATAAGCACCGTTGATGTTCTTGTAAGCAGCAGGGTGACTCGCAGCCATCAACTGTGTCAAAGGCATAGCGAAGTTTGTTGAAGTACTATAACTACCTGGTACAAAACCCAGATCGTTATTGTTACCAATACCCCAGTTAAGGATGATAGTCATCTTAGCAACACCACCTGTATTCAACACAGAAGTAATGTCCTGACCGTCATTCAGGGATATCATGTAAACAGGGATAGTAACAGAACCACCTGATGCACCGGCAGCCATACCAACTGGTCCACCTGTAGCATTGTTTACGATAACACAAGCTATTGCACCAGCGTTCTGTGCCTGCAATGCTTTGAAACCAAATTCGCAGGTACCACGCCATACAATAGCGATCTTACCGTTGAAATAACCTGCAGGATAAGCAGCACAACCATTTGTGTCACTTACCGGACCGAATTTTACAGGTGAATCGATCATGTCTACCGGAGCACCACCCCAGTTACCTGTTGCACCACTGTCAGTAATGTCGTAAGCAGCTGTGTAAGATTTATCACCTGCTATTGCAGCCGGTGCAGACACCTGAAAACGAAGACCAACGTAGTCTTTGTAAAAATTATTCGAAGAAGCGCTAGACGTGGCCATACCGAATGATAACGGATGAGACGTCTGTGCTGTAGCAATGCCCGCCATGCCTACACATGCGGCAAGGACAAGGTTCCTTAACGTGTAAAAGTACTTCATAACTAATATAATTTATTTTAGACACACAAAGTAAGAAGAATATAAGAACTAACCAAAAATTAACACCGTTAGGGGGACGAATTCGATAAAAAAAACATAGGATATAAACACCTTAAGTATTTATATCCTACCACTAATAAAATATATTTAATATTAAAATTCTATCCTCCTATGTTCAATTCTTTGCTTAGGTCCAGCATTCTCTGTATCGGCTTCTTTGCGGCAAGTCGTAGATCCTCATCCATTGTTACTTCAGGTAGCTCATACTTCATGCATATATACACCTTCTCCAGTGTATTGCGCTTCATGTGGGGGCAGTCATTACAAGCGCATGAATTATCGGGTGGTGCGGCTATAAATGTCTTACCGGGATTTGTCTGCTGCATCTTATGTAAAATACCCGTTTCTGTAGCAACAATAAAACACTGACATGGATCTGTCTCGGTAAATTTCAGGATCTGAGTAGTTGACCCGATAAAATCAGCAACCTCCAACACAGACTCTTCACACTCGGGATGTGCAACTATTTTCGCATGAGGATGACGTTCTTTGAGTTTGACCATTTTCTCTCTGGAAAATATTTCATGCACCATACAAGCTCCATTCCATAAAACCATATTACGGCCTGTCTGCTTGTTAATGTAGCCACCCAGGTTTTTATCCGGCGCAAAAATGATCTTCTGGTCCTTAGGCAAACTTTCTACAATTGCCTGCGCATTGGAAGAAGTACATATGATATCACTTAAAGCTTTGATACCTGCAGAACAGTTGATGTATGATATAACTATATGATCAGGATGCTTGTCTTTAAATGCTTTAAATAAAGGAGGAGGACAACTATCGCTTAGTGAGCAACCTGCCTTAAGATCGGGCAACAGTACTTTTTTATTGGGGTTAAGTATTTTAGCTGTCTCCGCCATAAAGTGCACACCGGCAAAAACAATAATATCTGCATCGGTTGCTGCAGCCTTTTGTGCCAACCCTAAACTATCTCCCACATAATCTGCAATGTCTTGTATATCCGGTTCCTGGTAATAGTGCGCCAGAATAACAGCATTCTTTTCTTTTTTGAGTTTTTCTATCTCCGCAAACAGATCAAGTGACGGGTCAATTTCCACATCAAGAAAACCTTTCATATTTAATTCTTCGGCTTCCAAAACGTTTTGCACATTCATAATATATTCTAATTAAAAGATTTATTTAAAAGAAAAGGCTATTACTATTAGGAGTGGGGATTAGGGGGATAATAAAAGTTATCCCACTTGCAAAATTACACTTCTTTACTTTATCAACACTAAACCAAAGGTTATACACATGTGAAATTGCAGTAAAGAGGGCATTCTAACGGGTGCAATGTTAATTGTGGATTAATTGTGGTGTTAGTAAAAACATCTTTGTGAATTTCGTAGAAGGGTGTGGGTAAACGTGGAATGTGTGAGGATAAAAAAATGAGGTGTTTTGATGTACTATTGTCTGCTATAATATGAACGAGTTTGCCACCACACAGCCCACACTAATCCACACATTTACAGCCTATTGTGGACAACCTCGTGAAAATTCAAAAAGTTATCCACACAGGGATCTGAAAGCCAATACAGACAACAATATGCTATAAAATTCGTGCCTGAAAATCTATTTATATAATACACCTAAAATTCAAAAAAATTTTCCGGCGGCATAGCCGCCGGTTTTAATTAAAAGGGGTTGCGGCCGAAAAATTGCGTTGATAATGCAGAGCAAAAAATAGCATCATTTATAAATAAAAAACGGCGGCCAAAGGCCGCCGCATATATTATCAGGTTGCGCAAAAAACTACTTCATCGCAGCCTCTATTTCTTCTACCGTTATAGGAATACCCTTGAACAGATCGACATTACCTGTTTTGGTGATCCAGACATTGTTTTCAATACGGATACCCATCTGCTCTTCTTCAATATAGATGCCCGGTTC
>CANBQQ010000308.1 GCA_947371715.1 Flavipsychrobacter stenotrophus | reverse complement strand
AGGTCGCCGTTGGTGAACTGGAATAACTTGTTGCTAATTGCCTCGTTATCTAAGAAGGAATACTTATCATTCCTTACCGGCTTTATCTGCGAAACACCGGGATGTGTTTGCAGTTTGTAATAATCGCAAAGGCCATTGTTGTCAATGATCTCATAAACCAGCTTACATCCGTCGCAGCAAAAGTATTTGTTATCTACTGTTATACTATTTGTGAGGCAGTTTAAACCACAATGATAGCACACCGGCATTGCTTTGCTGCGTACATTTTCTCTGACTACATTAATTTCATCTATTACCTGCATTTATGTTCTTTTGAGCTTCAGCGATCTTGGGTATGAGGTAGTTATTCTCCAGGAAAAAAAGTTCGGTAAGGTTTGTTTCCAGCATTGTCATGTTTGACCTAAGCACCCTGTATGCGTCAGGGTACATTGTTTCTGAGTATAACGGCAATGTAGCCAGTTGTAACCTCGACAATACTTTGGTCATTTCTTCATTAGTAGCATTCAGATCAAGGATGTGCATGTTATGATTGATCTTACATGAGCCGGAACAGTTGGTGCAATCATGGCTGTCTTTTACCTTCTCAGATAGGGTGTGCACATAAGGCATGTAAATTTGCTTCCTGTTATTGACATGCCTTTCAATTTCTGCTATCACATTTTCGCACAATACAGCGTATTGTAGCGGCGATTCAGAAATTTCTATGCTTTTTATCTTTTCGCATTGCCTCTTTGAAGTAGCACAAGATATTTCGATAGCGTTGTAATACTCTGATTGCAGTTTTTCTGCAAAGGGCTTCAACGCTATGTTTTTATACTCCTCGTATATCTTTACGGCCATGCTTATCTTATTTTTATCGAAGGTATCGTGCTATCAGCTGGTGAAAAATGATTTACATCAGCCATTGAGTTGACATACTTTCAGTAAAAGTTACCATTAGAGACTCATCACCCCCATTGCTTCCACACACAAAATTCACGGAAAGTCTATATCAGGGCTATGTTACGCGCCAAGGGAGGGGTATCTGATCGTCTTAGGCAAAAGTAGATCGGGCACAATGCACACCGGGTAACTGAAAGCAGAAAGCCACATGATCTTGGTCAGTAATATGTGTTACAAAAAACTAATAAGAAACTAATAGATCGAATTTTTTGAAGCATAGGCTGCTCTCTACATCCGCATATTGGCTGTAGTTGTGGGATTACTTCAAATTGAAATAGGCTATAGCCGTAATTGAAAAGCGCGAAAACCAACTGGTTTTCGCGCTTTTCAATTGTATGTAATCCACCAACTATGTCCTAGCCGATAGTTCCTTTTCATCCTCCGTTGTAGGTTTGCCCTTCCCGTTTGGCTCACCTTTACCTGTTGTAATAAGTTTGTATAGGCTACTTTGTATGTATTGTGTCCATGCATTCCTGCAAATATCATAGCACTCGTATTCCGGCACCAGACCATGATGTGTGAAAACGACCACGGTTTTGCCATCTTGTTCAGAGATCTCAAAAGTGATGTTAGTGTCTATCCATTCGCTCTTGTCTTTGGTGAACTTAAAATAGTTCTCCAATACATGCCAGGTAACCTTCTTGTTTGGAACAACTTCAGTCAGCTTCATCCTGCAGGTGTGCACATCTTCATAACCGTAATCAAATACATCATTGACCTTGTCTGTGCCGCCGGTTATCCCTTCCGACCACCACGCACGTGGATCGTTGATGGCATTGAATACCGCTTCGGGCGACTGATCAACCAATATGGTTGTAGTAAAATCTTGTGTTGTCATGGTTTTGAATTTCAAAGATTGCGTACTCGTTATTATTGTTTGATCAACATCAACTGCCCATGGTGATAAGCCAGGTGAGTGGTGCGGGTGAGTATTATGTTCAGTTTGTTCCGGTGCGGTTCTTTAATAAAATCCTCGGCCGATACGGAGTTGTGTTTGCCGAACCAATCGTCAGCAGTCAGTCCATCAAATTTCTCCTTCAGCATTTCGTTCTGCTTACTCCAATGCAATCTCAGCTCACCTACCGTAGGAATACCATCCGGCGATTTACTATCCGGCGATTTAATAAACACTTCAAACAATTCCGGGTGTTGTTTATCTCCCAGGCCCAATATGGGCAGCATGTCATCATGCACCGCTATAAGGTGGCCAAGTAGGTATATACCCCTATTCTTGCCGGGTACTATCTCTCTTAACATTTGCTCGTCGGTCAATGAATTAAGCAGCGTATCGCAATTTTTCAGCAGCGCATACCATCTGTCAAACACCATTTTTACCATTATCTGTCTGTCATTCATTTCTTTGAGTGTTTATTATTTGAACAATTTATTTTGAAATTATTCACCAAAAGTATTGTCCTGATACTACACTCAACGGGTGCTAAATCGACATTATGACGGGGCGTTTCGGACATCACTTATTTCTACCTTTACAAAAAACACAACTGTGAAACACCTGACCATATTAGTTCCAGCAGGGCAGAACAATATAAGCAGCATAGCAGGCGCTTACAAGATATTTACCAAGGCCAATGAGTATTGGAAACAAACCGGACGCACTGAATTGTTTAAGATAGAGCTGGCTGGTATTGCAAAAGAAGTGGAGTTTCATGATGGCCTGTTTGCAGTGCGGCCACATACCCATATTTCCGCTATCACAAAGACCGATCTTATAATTATACCGTCTCTTAACCATAATTATGAACTGGCGATAAAGGACAACGATGCAGTTATAGACTGGATAGAGCAACGATATAAAAATGGCGCAGAAGTGGCCAGCATATGTACAGGCGCTTTCTTACTGGCATCTACAGGATTGCTTGATGGCAGGAGCTGTTCTACCCACTGGTCTGTAGCGGAAAATTTCAGGCTGATGTTTGACAAGGTGAAACTGCAACCCGACAGGTTGATAACAGATGAAAATGGCATCTATACCAATGGTGGCGCCTACTCTTTCCTTAACCTGATAATATACCTGGTGGAGAAGTATTACGACCGGCAGACCGCCATATTTTGCGCCAAGGTTTTTCAGATAGAGATGGATAGAACGAGCCAGTCTTCTTTCATCATTTTTAAAGGACAGAAGCAACATGATGATGATATGGTGCAAAACGTGCAGGCCTATATAGAGAGCCATGTGGACGAAAAAATATCAATGGATTACCTTTCTTCTAAGTTTGCTGTGGGGCGCAGAAGCTTCGACAGAAGGTTTATAAAAGCCACAGGCAATACACCTCTTGAATATGCACAACGGGTTAAAATGGAAGCGGCAAAAAAGCAACTGGAGAACAGTAGAAAAACTATCAATGAGGTAATGTACGAAGTAGGCTATGTTGATGTAAAAGCCTTTCGTGAAGTATTCAGGAAGATAACGGGTATGTCGCCGCTGGAGTATAAGGGGCGGTATAATAAATATGCCGTAGTTTAGGCTATCGCACGGCCCACTTAGTTACTGTATCTTCCTCATACACCACGTGGTCATAGCACGCAGATTGCTCACATTAGTAGTCTTGATCGGCTCAAAGAGTTCGCCATTAAGTTCACGTGTATAGTACACCAGATCATCATAGGTAACGAGATATCTTTCCGATCCGTCGGGGAGCAGATAGCGGCCATTACCTATGCTGCCTACCAGCCCTTCAATACCAATATCTGATGCCAGCCGGGCAAAGAAAAAGCCGCCTGAGCGTAACACCCGCCATGCCTCATAGAGCATCTGTTCAAAATGGTCTGTATTGTTTGCGAAATGTAATACCGCACTGGAGATGACCAGGTCGAAAGTACCATCACCATACGGTAGCTCATCGGCTTTAGCAACAACAAAATTGCTTGACGGAATCTGTGGTGCCAGTTGCTTTGCCATCTCTTTAACAGATGCTATTGCCTCTGCATTCAGGTCAACACCATGCACATCAAACCCATTCTTCAGGAAATAATAAATATTCCGTCCTCCGCCACAACCCACATCCAGTATGGCTTTACAATCATCAAACCTTCCCTTCAATAACTGATCGAAGAGGTAAATATCTATATTGCCAAAGGTGTTGATGAGGTTGTTGGTCATGTTATGCTAAGGTAAGGCATAAGTAAATTCAGTGCAGATCGCCAATTGCTTCATTTAGAAAATCTTAATTTAGTGCAGTATATGACCACCATAAGAACAGCAACCATCACCGATGCAGCCACTTTAGCAACAATAGGTAAAAGATCATTCGTGGAGTCGCACGGGCATAGCGCATCCGCTGAAGATATCGAATCATACATTTCAAGGAAGTATACCACTGCGGCATTGCAACACGAGTTAGATGATACCGGGAATATCTACCATCTCATTTTTTATAAAGATCAGATAGCAGGCTATTCCAAGATCAAACTGAATACAGAGAATGAAAATATTGCGGCTACAAACATCACCTGTCTCGACCGCATTTACCTGCTTAAAGAATTTTATGACTTAAAGCTGGGTGCCGCATTACTTAACCACAATATAGCCCTATCCAAACAACACGATCAGGCGGGTATGTGGCTCTATACCTGGACAGAGAATACACGTGCTGTTGCCTTCTATCATAAAGCCGGCTTTGAGATAGTAGGCAGTACTAAATTCAGTATTTCACCTACTCACGCTAACCCAAACCATGTTATGTACCTTACCTATTTTTGATTCCCCACCTACGCCATCAATAAGCACCTGGCATTTTACT
>CANBQQ010000307.1 GCA_947371715.1 Flavipsychrobacter stenotrophus | reverse complement strand
GCCATATCGGGGCCGGCAATAACCATCTTGTAGTGGTATTCTTCAAAATCGCCGGGCTTGTAGCCGCCAAGATTAACAAAGTAAAGCTGATCACCGGAGGTTTGCGCATGTGATCTTTCTACGACCGATACTTTATAGCCATTAGCGTTGTTCACTTCGCGCCATGCGTCTACATGCATCTTCCCTTTTGCTTCCGGCCAGGAGGCCTTCATGGCAGGGATAAGTTCTTTCATTGACGGGGCAATACCGAAAAAAATGTCGTGCTGCTCGATGCTGCGCCCTGTGGGCCTGCAGCCTATGAGTACCATAAATAGTTTTTGTGTCAAAGTGTGTGTGTTTGTGTGTGTTTGTGTGTTGTGTGGTAGTTTATACTTGTCTGAATCAGAATAGCCGGAATGTTAGAATTTACAGAATTACGTGTCGTTGTACTTTTTCAAAACGAATACGTCCCGTGAGGTAACCACCTCCCCCGCCGAAAAGGCGGGTACTCCTCCTTCAAAAGGAGGAGAGTGTGTTGTTACGTACTCAAAAAGGATATTTGATATTCAAGGATGGGTGCATTAAATAGTTATTTTTTACTTACTTTTTTCATTAGTTCGTCCTGGAGGTAGAGCTGGTAGCGGTAGGCGGTAGAGGCTTCCAGTTCGCGGACGATCATTTCGAGTTCTTTGTCATCGCCGGTGGGGTCGTAGTCTTTCCGGAGGTTGTTGTTGAAAAATACTCCGACCGACTGCCACATGACTGCTGATAATCCGCCCTTTAGTTCTCTGATGACGTGGTAGCAGTTGTCACCTGTCTGGCGGTTAATGAGGGAGATGAGTACATGCCCCTGCTCTATAGACATGTTTTTGAGGGGCTGTTTAAAGGCGGCATCCAACTGGCGATCGATCTCCTTCATGTATTTTTTGCGGTCACGCCTTCTGTCCATGGTATCCATATCTGCTTTTACCTTTTTGAAGATGGCTGCAGCGGTAAGTGCATATGAATAGGTATTGTATACCCGAGACCTGAGTTGATTGAGGCGTTTACGTTCTTCCTCGTTACGCATCCTATCCTTCAGTTCATATTCGGGGAGGAAAACAAAGGGGTATGGCTTACCCTCCACTATTATGCCTCCAAGTCGAATAGTATCATTCCCCACTGCCTGCTGTGCATGGCTTTGCAGCGATGCCATAAGCAGCAATGCAACAACAAGCGAACAATATATATACGACTTACGCATCTCTATCAAATTTACTACAATTCTTAATGACAGTTCTCACAAAAAGTAACCCAACGGCCTACAAACAAAGTGTTAATATTCAATACATACATCAGTGGCACGTTGTTTGCTCTGTATATATAAAGTATTTTTGCACCGCTTATGAATAAGTTATTACCGGTATTATTGGTTTCTGCGATCGGCTGGACATCATGTACCAAGGAAAAGACTGCAGTACCGCTTACACAAAAGGAAATAAAGAAACAGGTAGATTCTATTATGTCGGCTAAGAGTAAGTCGATAATAGAAAGTGCAAACAGGGACCTGCAATTGCGCCTTAAGATAGAGGTCAAAGGCCGTGCTGATTCGTTGGTGCGTATGCATGCAAAACCCGACACAACGGTAAAGACCCCCAAAATATAATTATGTATATGCAAACACAGAGACCAATATTGTTCTTTGATGGTGTTTGCAATCTGTGTAATTCCACCATTCAGAAAATAATCAAGTTCGATAGGCGTAAGCAATTTCTGTTTGCGCCATTGCAGTCTGCCGCCGGGCGAGAAGCATTGCAACATGTTACCGAAGCGAAGGGCAAAGCAGGCAGTGTTATTCTATTTCATAATGATCAATACTATACGCGTTCTTCTGCGGTATTGCAGGTGTTTAAGTTATTAGGCGGTTGGTTTAATTTGTTGCTTGCGGGCTATATCCTACCCCGCTTTTTACGCGATGCTCTTTATAATTATATAGCAGCCCACCGGTATAAGTGGTTTGGGCAACAAAATGAGTGTATGGTGCCAACGGCGGAGTTGAAGGAGAGGTTTTTGGATTAATGGCTCAATTTTGTCTGAATCACAGATTTTTAGCGGATTACTCAGATTTCACTGATTGTGTTATTTACCTTTACCCACCCGATGTGGAGACGCAATTATGCGTCTCTACCAGAGTAGGTTTTGAGTTAATGGCTCAATGCCCATTTACGATACAAAATTAAACGTGGCAATTTTTCACGAAAGTGGCAGTTTTTAATTAATGATTTTGGCTGTATTTGTTTGTGGGTGAGGTTTTCAAGGCATTTTAACAAACTGCTACATTCTGCCACTTTCTGCCACTTTCTGCCAGTTGTTGCCACTTTTTTTAGTGCTGCCTCCTCCCTAAATAGGTTGCCTCGTCCCTAAATAGGTTTACATGTTAGTTAGCTAATCCCTGTATTTGTTTACTGCAAGCTCAGTTGCCGTGTCGGGTCAGAGACCCGTTAAACTAGTCGTCACGAGAGCGCTACGCTAACTCTCGCGACAGGTTTGTATTTGTTTACTGTTATTTTGTTAGCCCAGTCGCTTTGGAGACGCAATTATGCGTCTCTACCAGAGACAGAATATTAAAAGTGGCAATTTTTTCGTGTTTGCGGAAGTTTTGTTTGAGTGATTTTGGCTGTAATTGTTTGTGGACAAGGGTTTGAAGGCGTTTTAACAAATTTCATAAAAGTTCCACTTTCTTCTACTTTTTTCTACTCACTTCTACTTTTTCGTCCAGTGCCTCGTCCCATTGCCCACCCGATGTGGAGACGCAAAATCTTGCGTCTCTACGAACTGCCTCATACCTAAATAGATTTACTAGTTGCCTTCGATAAATATTCAGGGGAACAGGCTCGGCATGACATTCGATTGGCCATTTCCGCCAGTGGTGGTTTTTTATGTTTCCGGCAGTTTTTTTTCGTGAGTTTCCTTTGGATGACTGGCCTGTAAAGGATTTTGGTTGTTTTTAAAAACCGCCAGTTTCCGCAGTTTTCCGCAGTTTTTCCACCAATTTCCGCCAATTTCCGCAGTTTTTTGTCTGAATCAGGATGGTCAGGATTTCAGGAAAAGGTGGATGTCAGATGCAACCGGGCTGAATATTTGCAGCCCCTACGTGTTGTGCGGCGAATTGGGGGTGATAAGGGTTCATATGTCAAAGAGCGAGCAGGTTTTCACCTGATTTGGGTGTAAATTAACACGTGGAAATGACGTGAGAAAATAAAGATATTCACAAAAATGTGGACATCTTTATGCAATTGACGGGTAATCAATTTGTTGGTAAGTGCTATTTGAAGTGATTTATATTTTTTTATCCCTAGTGAACGATTATAATTTTAAGCCATTGTATGGCACGTGAGTCAGAATGTGTATTTGTAAATTCAATCTGGTCGTAACATAAGAATGACCCTGGTTCGCCACATAAAGTAAATTAAGATGGTTGCAGTACCGAGGAAGCATTACAAAAAAGAATGCTTCTTTATTAACCGTACTATTTTAACAAACGCGTTAAATGTTTAAACCCTATTTTTATGCAGCTATATGAATATACAACGTGCCACACCTGTAAATGAGTTCCTGGCAAAGCTTATTTTCCTGATGTTGCCAACTGCTGCTATAGGCTTTTACCTGCTTAATAGTCTTAATGTGCGGTATGCCATACTGCAGAATGAGGCATGGCTGCAAAGCTTGTACATGGCCGCCGGTATGGGTGCTGCGGCGCTTATCTATTCGTTCCGGGTACGATTTCTACCTACTTATATAGCGCTGCTGGTGGTGTTGTTCTCTACTTATAAGGGAATGGACGCTTTTTCCACCAATGAGTTTTCGTTTTTCGCATCGGTACGGTTTCTAGTCTTCGCTATATTGTTCAGTACGGGCTGGCTCATAGGCTGGGGATATATCAGGCTCAGGTATTTTGCGGTATTGATATCGGTGAGCTTGCTTACGGCATGTATAGCCACTATAGCAACAGCCAAGGTAGATACTGTAGAAGCATTACTGATAGCGTTCATACCCACCATTGCCTATGTTATCTATAATATATTTACTGCAGAGCAGATCTATAATTACAAAGATAAGTCTAAGAAATTCTGGTGGTTCCTTATACGCCGGCTGAGCATCTTTGGTGTGTTGCTGGGTATGTTGCTGTGGAGTGTAGTCTTCTTTATGCGCAAGGACATAAAGGAAACAGTGGCTCAATATGGCGGCGGTGGCAAGAAGGGCGGCAATAATATGATGAAGCAGAACAAAGATGGCACCTTTGATCTGAAAGACTATTCTAAACTGAGTAATTCGCTGAACCGCGATAAGCAGTTGCTGTTCTGTGCCCATATTGATAATTATTTCCCGGGTACTAAGTACCCCAACCCGCTGTACCTGACGGCCTTCTATTTTACTAAGTTTGATACCAGTACGGAGACCTTTGAAAGGGATGCGACCATACCTTATAATGACCTGTTTGAACCCGACCCATCTAAAATACCCCTGTTCGGTACCAAGCAGGATACGATGGTAATACACAATAGCCTGGGTAATATGGCCAGGAATATTGTGGATGTGGAGATCTATAATTGTAACCTGTCGCCCAGCACCTACCTGGCACCTAATGTGGGTTTCTTTGTGCAGCCGATAACGGTGGAGAAAGATTTCAGGGAGAAATTCAGATCGGCCTACCGTACCAAGAGTTATGTTTCGTCGCTCAACAGCGCCTATTTTG
>CANBQQ010000306.1 GCA_947371715.1 Flavipsychrobacter stenotrophus | reverse complement strand
ATGAAGAAGCTGGGCATGAGCAATAGCGCGGGCTCATACGCTCGTGTAAGGGACCATAGCAATGAAATAGACGGACACGCACCTGTAGATGGTAAAGTGCAGGTGGTAGACAGAGATACAATGGCCCTCGGACACTCTGCAGGTGGCATATACAGCAGCATTGCCGACCTCAGTAAATGGGTGAAATACCTGCTGAGTGATGACACTACAAAGAAGGTGATAAGTGAAGATGTAAAGGAAGAAATGTTCACACCGCAGACCATTATACCAGTGCACGGCAAGTCGCCCTATAATACTCATTTTGCTTCTTATGGGTTCGGCTTTTTCCTGTCTGATGTTAAGGGCTATAAGCAGGTAACCCATACCGGCGGACTGGAAGGAATGGTAACACAGGTAACCATGATTCCCGAGTTGGGACTTGGTATTATTGTGTTGACCAATCAGCAGGAGGGTGGTGCATTCTCGGCTATTACCAACCAGGTCAAAGACTCCTATTTAGGTATAACAGGTACTGACCGTGTAAAGGAATATTCTGCCCGCCGTGCCGGCTCGGTAGATGAAGCTAAAAAGATAACTGATGCTGTATGGACGACAGTTGCTAATAATGAAAAGCGCGGCTCAACCGATATACGCGAAGTAAAAGGAACTTATAAAGATTCATGGTTTGGGGAGGTTACCATATCTGTAAAGAATGGTAAGGCGTGGTTCGAATCAAAGAAGGCATACAAACTGAAAGGGCAGCTATTCTTTTATAAGGCTAACACCTATGTTGTAAAGTGGACAGACCGTAGCATGGATGCAGATGCCTTTGTAACATTCACATTAAACGAAGAAGGAAAGACCAAGGGCATGACCATGAATGCCATTTCCCCCAACACAGACTTTAGTTTCGATTTTCAGGATCTTAATTTTGTGAAGGTGCAGGAGTAGATATTCCTTTAAATGTTGCTATCAAACTAAGTTAATAATGGACTGTTTTTAAACAATAAATCCCGCCTCAACCGAAGCGGGATTTAGTATTTCATCTTAGCAATATTACTGTACTATCAATTTTTTAACTGAAGTTGAATCTCCAGTATTAATATTGATCAGATACATACCTTTCGGCCATTCAGCTACATTTAGTTGCAACTGGTCCTGTGTGGAAGTGCTGAGAAACAATACTCGCCCTGTAAGATCAGTAGCAGTTACTGTCGCTTCCTTACCCTTATTATTAGTAGAGATGGTAACGGTTTCATGAGCCGGATTTGGGAACAGCTTAGCACCCTTTGAATTGTCAATGGTTCCCACGCCGATAGGACTGCCGGGTGTTACAATAAATTGCCCCATCATACCATCATCTTCATGCATCAGTATATGGCAGTGATACATGTAAGGCGTTGTGGTATCAGCGAAATCTGTGAACTGCGCAATGAATCTTACTGTTTCATTAGGCTCTATCATCAGCACATCTTTTCTTCCTCTTTCATATAAAGGTGGGGGATTGCCATTACGATCCAGAATATAAAAATGTACATCATGCAAATGGAAAGGATGGGCTACCATAGTGCTATCCAGTAGCGTCCATACTTCTACGTTATTGACAGGTATGCGATAGTCTATCCTCATCATGTCAAATAGATTATGGTTGAAGTAGAATGGACCATCCATTACCATCATACTGTCAGCAGTCATGTTGATAGACCTGGTGGTATGCAGCAATGATTCGGTAAGTGGTGTATCAACTGCCAGCGCAATTGGTATTGTAGTAACAGGCGAAGCCGTAGGTGCAACCACATTTACCTGTAGTATGTTGAAGTCTATACCATTCAGCGGGCTGTTCATTGGTGGACTGCCTGCAGGCATTGGCATAGTTGGTCCGCCTTGTACACCCATTGGTAATTCTGATGCATAGCTCATCAGGTAAAGTGTTTGCCCGTTTAGCCCTGTCAGGTCCAGCAGTATTTCATACCGCTCGCCGGGTGCCGTGCGTATCCTTGTGGTATTCACCGGTGCCTGTAACAGGCCATTATCGCTGGCAATGATCTTGAACGAACGATTGGCTGTAAAGCCAAAGTTGAATGTACGTTCGCCACTTGCATTAAGTAGTCGCATTCTCACCACTTGGGCAGGCATATTTACATAAGGACTGTCAGTGCCGTTTACTAGTACAATACTATCTACCATTCCCTTGGGCATAAACTGGTTATTGGTGTCCAGCTCAAAACTTTGCACGATTACAGGTATGTCGTCAACTCCATAAGTGCGGGGCAATGTTAGCGTTGCCTCTGTATTGTCTCTAACGATTATAAACCCTGCATCTCCTTTAATTGCTTGTTCAGCTGTCTTACCCATCATGTGCGGGTGATACCAATAGCTGGCAGCATTGTTTCTAACCACAAACATTGGATTCCATGACATGCCGGGCATGATCATGCTAAACGGACCGCCATCATTCTTTGGTGCCACGTGCAGGCCATGCCAGTGCATGGTCGTGGTGTCGCCCATTTGGTTATGCACATTCATGCTTATGCTGTCCCCTTTTTTTAGTAATAAAGTAGGGCCCAGGTATGCATTGGTATTGATGCCAAATGTCTGGGTAAACTTTCCCGGTTTCAATTGAACGCTGTCTCGGTGTACAGTCAGGTTAAATGAAGTACCTGAAAGGGTATCTGGTATATATAGCTGATGCTGGGCTATGCAACCATGTGCAAAGCCCAGCATGGCCAGGATCAATAATTTTCTCATTTTCGGAAATTGTTAGAGTAGAGAGACAACCCTTCCTCACGTTACTTTATTCTATCACCAACTTTTCTGTATACTTGCCGGCATCGCTTATCAGTGTTACCATGTACAGTCCTTTACTGAAGGATGCTGTGTTGAAAGAATACGTATTATTTCCTGTTATTGTTTTTGGTGTAGCTGTAGCAATGATCTTGCCTGTGATGTCGCTTACTTGTAAAGTGACTTTGTCGGCTGTGGTAGTTTCATAAGCAACTGTAAATTCACCGGTAGCCGGATTTGGGTACAGCTTAACATCTTTCAAGCCGTTATTAACTGATGCAATACCACTAGGTACAGTGCCTGTGAAGGCCAGGTCGTCAACATACAAGTAACTATTGTTTACCGGAGTTGCTCCGCTCGCCGACAAAATGATCATAGCACTGTCAGGGAACTTAGGTGATTGATAGGTCAATGGGATAGTAAATGAAGCCCAGCTCATCACCATGCCTGCAAGTGGTTGCGTAGCATAGGCAATTGTATCGCGCCTCATGGTGGTCATATTCCATTTAGAAAGTAGAATGGTCACACTGCCTGCGTCTGATCCGTAGGCCATGTACTGCCATGAACCAGTAAGACTAACTGGTCTTGTGGTATTTGGGAAGCCCGATTTCGGCGCATAATTGGCTACATCTATTAAGCCGCTTACTGCTACACCCGGTGCTACACCAACACCTGTTACTGTCTTCGACGTGAGCTGTAGATAACTTGCGCCCATCATTCCCGGAGTACCTTTTGTGCATGTATATACCGACGCGGCATTAGTTGTAGCATTAAGATTATCCCAGCCGGTTGGTACATTATAACCACCTGTGTTCGTCCAGGTTTCAAATCCGGCATTTGGTATCTGTGCAATTGCGGTCATTGTTGCAGTCACGGCTGCAAATAAGAATATTACTTTTTTCATTTTTATTGGTTGAAATGTTGAATTGAATTTGATTAATGTATAAGACTATGCGGCCTGCATCAAAGAGATACAAGCATAACAACACATAACCTCAGATCAAATTCTCAGATTTCTAACCAATATATAGATGGGGATTTCTTGTAGTAAAGGCGGCGACGGGCCATGAGCCATGTGAACTTCTTCCTGATAAATAAGGAAAGGCTCCGGTGTATAGCTGAACTGCTGTTTGGCAATAGCTTCAGCAGGTATTTTTAACGATAAAGTAAACGCCTTAGGCGTATGATCATCCTTAAATTTGGCCTTAACAAAATGGTCCTTGCAGCACCCCGATTTTTCACCCTCTCCACAACAGTTCTTTTCTGTATCAGCTGTAAAGCAAACTTGCCTGAATGATCCACCGCAATAGTGCATAGAGAACGACATGCCAATGGCATTCGCCATATAGCACAACATTATCAATGTGGTTAGCAGCCTTTTCATTTCTTGTGCAAATATAGTTTATGAACCACCATAGTGTGAAACATCTGATATAAATCATTCGCTATTATCAGGTAATAAAAGCAAAAATCCCGCCTCAAACGAAGCGGGATTTATAAATATGCAAACTCATTGAACTATAATTAATTAAGCCATAACTCCGCCATACATTTCCAGACGCTGAGCTTTCACTCGGTCGTTCTCCATGTATTCGTCAAAGGTCATTTCACGATCTATCAGGCCACTTGGTGTTATTTCCAGTATGCGGTCTGCAACGGTGTTAGCCAACTCATGGTCACGTGTGGTGAATAAGATGGTGCCCTTAAAGTCCTTCATGCCATTATTGAGGGCAGTGATACTTTCGAGGTCTAAGTGGTTGGTAGGCTCATCGAGCAGCAACACATTACCCTTCATCATCATCATGCGGCTCATCATGCAGCGCATCTTTTCTCCACCCGAAAGCACTGAAGACTTCTTCAATGTTTCTTCGCCAGAGAACAACATACGGCCCAGGAAGCCACGAATGAACGTTTCATCCTTTTCTTCTGAATATTGTCTCAGCCAGTCGATAAGGTT
>CANBQQ010000305.1 GCA_947371715.1 Flavipsychrobacter stenotrophus | reverse complement strand
GGGTATGTACCTCGTATCGCTGCACAACCAGGGTAAAGTAGCAACACAAAAACTGGTTATTATGAAATAATACCTTTTAAAAAGGTGTGTTCTATAAAAGGGAGGCTTCGGCCTCCCTTTTATAGTTATATGCCCATTTTAAATCGCATCAACTCTTAGCGTTCTTTCTCTAATGTCCCTTTTCTCCGCGTTCTTTGCGCACCTTCTTTGCGCTCTTTGCGTGAACCTTGCAAGCACACACAACAAATCACATTAAAAAAGTTAGTTTTGACAAATAAAACACCGTTTATCTCATGCAATCTTACTTATCTGAACTTTTTGCAAAACAAAACACAAGTAGCAATAACTTCTTTCTCATGGCAGGTCCTTGCGTTATAGAAAGCGAGGAAGTGATCATGGCTACCGCCGAAAAGGTTGTTGCTATCTGCGATAAGCTCAACATACCCCTTATTTTCAAATCATCTTACCGCAAAGCCAACCGCAGCCGCCTCGATAGCTTTTCAGGTATAGGCGATGAAAAAGCCCTGAAAATACTGGCCAAGGTGCGCGATGCTTTCGGTGTCCCACTGGTTACAGATATACATGATGCATCAGAAGCAGCTATGGCGGCCGAATATGTAGATGTACTTCAGATCCCCGCCTTCCTTTGCCGTCAGACAGATATTCTTGTAGCTGCAGCAAAAACAGGAAAGATCGTCAACGTAAAGAAAGGTCAGTTCCTCGCACCTGAGTCAATGATCTTCGCGGTAAATAAGATAACACAAAGCAATAACGATAAGATCATGCTTACCGACCGTGGCACCATGTTCGGCTATCACGATCTGATAGTTGACTACCGCGGTATACCTACTATGCAAAACCTCGGCGTGCCAGTGGTTATGGATTGCACACACTCATTGCAACAACCCAATACCACTAGCGGCGTTACCGGCGGCAATCCGCAAATGATCGAAACCATATGCCGCGCGGCAATTGCCGTAGGTGCCGATGGCCTCTTCATCGAGACCCACCCCGACCCTGCTCATGCAAAATCAGACGGTGCCAACATGCTCAACCTTGCATTATTAGAACCACTAATGGTAAAGCTCACCAAGCTCCGCCAGGCGGTGAATACCTTGTAAAAGAGTATCGGAAATACGCTGACCGGTCATTGCGAGGAACGAAGCAATCTCACGTATGGACGTATTCGTTTTGAGAATGCACTAAATACACACTCTCCTCCTTTTGAAGGAGGAGTACCCTCGGAACGAGGGGGAGGTGGTTACCCCATCAGGACGTACCATCTTTGTCCATAACAACCCAACCACTATTTGGTTTTAACTTTTGACTTTTAACTTATTTATGAACTACACTAAGTCCATACTTACACTAGCCATTGCGGCTATGCTGTGCACCACTGCTACCGCACAGAAAAAGCAATTTACCATGGCCGAGGCCACCAATGGTATGTCTACAACTTTGGCACCCAAGGGCATAAAAGGAGCCATATGGCAACCCGGCACCAACATGCTCTGGCAGGTAGAAAAGAAAGACGGTAAAGACCAGTGGACAACCACCAACTATGCCACTGAGAAAGCCGGCGTGATAAGCAATGTGGAACAAGGTGTCTATCCTGAAGGGGAAAAAGTAAACAGCATCCCTGCGCTCAAGTGGTTAAGCAAAGACAAAGCCTACTTCATTAACGATAATAGCGTAATAACCGGCACTGTTGACGGCAACAAATTCAACTGGAGCAAATGGGTAAAACTACCCGATAATAACGCCAACACCACCGTCGACAAAAGCATGCGCATTGCCTACACTGTAGACAATAACCTGTGGATGATAGACAAAGACAAGAAGGTGATACAGGTAACCAAAGAGACCGACAAAGCAATAGTGTGTGGCCGTGCCGTACATCGCGATGAGTTTGGTATAGACCGTGGTATCTTCTTTTCGCCTAAGGGCAACTACCTTGCCTATTACCGCATGGACCAGACAATGGTTAAAGACTATCCCGTTGTTAAGTGGGATGTTGTTCCCGCACGTGCCGATATGGTCAAATACCCTATGGCCGGACAGTCTTCTCACGAAGTAACCCTTTGCGTTTATGACCATTCAACAGGCAAAACAGTAACATTAAAAACCGGCGAGAAACACAAAGATCATTACCTCACCAGCATTACCTGGAGCCCTGATGAAAAGTACATCTATGTAGCCATCCTCAGCCGCGAACAGAACCACCTGCTGCTCAACAAATACAATGCACTCACAGGTGAAAAGGTAAAGACCTTGTTCGAAGAGAACGACCCTAAGTATGTACATCCTACTCACCCATTGATGTTCGTTCCGGGTTTCGATGATGAGTTCATCTGGTGGAGCGAGCGCGATGGCTTTGCACACCTCTACCTGTATAACACCGACGGCACATTGATACGCCAGGTAACTAAGGGCAACTGGGTGGTGAATGAAATAGTTGGTTACGACAAGCAGAACGGCAGGATCATATTCACGTCTGCAAAAGAGTCGCCAATGGAAAAACACATTTACGGCGTGAACATTGACAATGGCAACATCTACCGTATAGACAAAGGTGATGGTATGCATACTGCCACTTGCAGCGAAGATGGCAAATATGTGCTCGATGTATACAATGCAGGCGATGTGCCTAAAACCACCTGCATTCGCTCAACAGATGGCAAGACCAACGTAGAATTACTGAAGTCGCCCGATCCGCTTGCTGAATATGACCGCGCTATTGTTCGTAATGTAACCATCAAAGCAGCCGATGGTGTTACGCCACTTTATGGTAAGCTCATATTACCACCAAACTTCGACAGCACTAAGAAATATCCTACTATCGTATATCTCTACAATGGCCCTAACGTGCAATTGCTGCACAACTCATTCCCGGCCAGTGGCAACCTGTGGTATGAATATATGGCACAGCATGGCTACATCATCTTTACTATGGATGGCCGTGGTAGCTGGAACAGAGGCATGGCATTTGAACAAGCCACCTTCCGCCACCTGGGCGATGTAGAAATGGACGACCAACTGAAAGGCGTTGACTACCTGAAGAAACTAAAGTATGTAGATGCCAACCGCATGGGCGTGCATGGCTGGAGCTTTGGCGGCTTCATGACCACATCCCTCATGCTTAAGCATCCGGGCATCTTTAAGACAGCAGTAGCAGGCGGTCCGGTTATGGACTGGAGCATGTACGAAGTAATGTATACCGAGCGCTATATGGATACCCCTGAAGATAATCCTGTTGGCTACAAAAACTCTTGCCTGCTCGACAAAGTAAAGAACCTGCAGGGCAAGCTCATGCTCATACATGGCACCAGCGATGATGTAGTAGTATGGCAGCACAGCATAGACTTCATCAAGAAGAGTGTAGACGAAGGCGTACAGGTAGACTACTTCGTTTACCCCGGTCATGAGCACAACGTACGCGGCAAAGACCGCATACACCTCATGCAAAAGATCACCAACTACTTCGATGATTATTTAAAATAGTCTTCAATAAATAACGAAGCAGAAGACAAATAAGCAGACAAATAAAAAGGAGAAGGGGAATTGCCAATGGCAATTCCCCTTCTCCTTTTACTACAAATTGCTGATGAAGCAATAGTACCCAGATGCTGAGCGTAGTCTTCTTGACTACCCAGTTGCTGAGCGTAGACTCTGTCTACGCTCGCGCGGTCGCCGGTCTCCCGACCGGCTCATCCGGACGTATTCGTTTTGATTGTCTCATGCTATGTGGAGACGCAATTATGCGTCTCTACGATCTCCCAATCGAATGTCATGGTGAGCCGCGCCGAACCACAACATTCGCATCTGGACGTATTTGTTTTGTATAGCTAAGCCGTCATTGCGAGCCCTTCGCGAAGCAATCTAGTAGCGGGACGTATTCGTTTTGAACAACGCTACTCATGTTCTGCAACAGCTTCATGTCCAACCTTCCATCAGGCGAATCATGCCTGCCTGCCGGTAGGCAGGGTTCAGACCGTCACCCTACTTCTTCAACTCATCAAAAGGTATCGGGGTAGTTATTCCGTCCTTAGGTTCCATATCTGTATTGCGGGGATCTTTAGTTACGGTCACCTCACCTCTCTTAAGCAAATTACCTGGGCCATAAATACGCTCAACCATCTGTCCATATTCTCTCGTCTTCTTAGTCTTTTCCTCAGGGGTTGAATTATAAAAAGCAACATCACCAATTACCAGCTTCATGTGCGAATGATCCTCATCCACAAGTATTTTCACTGACTGATAAGTAGGAAACACAGTTGCAAGACTATCCTGAACTGTCAAAGTCTTCCCATCATTTTCCATTTCCTTACAAGATGGCATAGCAAACAAACCCACCGCTACAAACAACATTAAAACAATCCTTTTCATACTATACAGTTTAGTAGTTAAAAATAAATAACATTATCCTATTCATAACCCAATTGTCAAATTCCTCCATATCACAACACGGCTGCATTCCATCACATTCTGCCACATTGCCGCATTCCATCACATTGATACCCACATTCATTGAGTCATTAAGCCATTACGCAGTTGAGCCATTAAAAAGTACGTCCCTCATTGTAAACACCCCCTTCTTACCAGCTAAAAACTCTGCTGCCAGCACAGCCCCCAGTGCAAACCCCTCGCGACTATGCGCAGTGTGCACCAACTCTATATCATCAATGGCCGATGCATACTTTACCCTATGAGTGCCCGGTACATTTT
>CANBQQ010000304.1 GCA_947371715.1 Flavipsychrobacter stenotrophus | reverse complement strand
TACACCACTACCTATACCGTACCCTATAACTCTGCTAACTGGAAGTTTATCTTCAACGGTTATCTGGGTGGTGCTTACATAGCAGGTAGAGCAACTTCACTAACAAACATATCAAGCGCACCGGTATCTTACATACAGTTAGAAGCAACTTTAAATAACCTGGCTGTTGCAACCAACTCTAATCCTATTCTTACCATCTTACCGGTACCGTTCTTCTGTCAGAATGGTAACGACACTTACAACCCCGGTGCAGTTGATGCTGACGGAGATAGTCTGAGATTTGCATTGGTAGATGCACAGAACGGATCGGCAGGAGGATGTTCTCTGGGATTTGGACCGGTTACCTATCTTACAACTTATCCATACTCAGGAATAAATCCACTACATACACTTTCGGGGACAGTGGGCTTTGATGCGGCAACAGGCCAGATATCATTTGTACCGGACATCTTGCAACGATCTGTAGTTGTATATACCATCAACGAGTACAGAGGAAATGTACTTATAGGCAGTATGCAACGTGAAATGTCCTTTACCGTTATTTCGTGCCCTACACCTACACCTACAGGTGGCATTACATCGGCAACAAATGGCACTGTAGATGACGCAACGCATTTCCATATTTGCGCAGAAACCGGGGCGTTCAGTATTAACCTGAATGCTGTTTCAGCTTCGCCTACAACTAATATTACCGTAAGCAATACCGGATTACCACCGGGATGTACATTTTCGGTTGCCGGTAATGGCACACCAAGCCCTGTAACAACTATATCATGGACATCTACAGGAACAACCCCCGGCATCTACACCTTTTACGTAACGTATACTGATGACGCTTGCCCGCTGCAAGGAACACAAACGCTGGCATTGACAATAAGTATATACCCGATACCCACACTGGCATATACCGTAATACAACCTAAAAGTTGCGCAGGTAATGCGATTGTATCCATCTCGCCGGGTGGCCTGGGCAGCCCATGGAGTGTAATGGTACTGGATGCCACCGGTGCACCGATTGATAGTAACATAGGTGTTATTGGAACTTACCTGGATACATTGGATACAGGTAATGACACACTGGTGATATACAGCGCGTCTTCTTCTTTCTGTAATTCGAGGAATTCTATTGTTATACCACCGCCAACATTTGTGACTATCTCTGCAACTAAAACGAACCCTACTTTCTGCGGAAATAATGATGGAACGTTAACGATTTCAGGATTAAATCCGCTGGAGCAGGATACACTTTACTTTACACTGAATGGTGTGCCGAATACTGGTATACCTATCTTCTCCTCATCAGGTGGAACCTATGTAATGAACGGGCTGTGCGCAGGCACTTACAACAACATGTATGTGAAATTCGGAACGTGCACGTCGCCGGCAATTGGGCCTTATACATTGAGCAACCCGGGATTCACCATCGATCGGCTTGAATTTCATAATCCTACCGCCTGCGGATTTAATGATGGCTGGGTAAAAATAATAGGTATGCACCCTGGTCAGCAGGATACGATAAAGTATACGCTAAATGGTGTTCCTCAAACTCCGGTATCTAACTTTGTAGGAATTGACAGTGCGATCACTATCACAAATCTTGGAGCCGGTATCTATAGCAATTTCGTAGCCAATACTGTTGGCGCCTGCCCGTCAAGCCCTTTTCATTGCACATCTAATGTACTTGGGCCTGTAACGCTTACTGAGACTAAAGATTCGGCCAATTTTACATTTGTAGCACATTGGGGATGTAACGGAGATACCGTGATATTTACCAACTTATCAACACCTCTGACCCCTGTACCGTTGTTTTATCGCTGGTATTTTGGTGATGGTGGTACAGATACTGCCAGAAACCCAATACATATTTATCACCCTACTACTGCAACAACCTACACCATTAAGTTGATTGTTACTAATACACAATGTGTGGATAGCAATGTGCTGCAGACAGTAAGTTTCCCTGCGCCGATCAAAGCAATATTTACCTCTACACCTGATACTGTGATCTGCCAGAATACGGCAGTTGCTTTCAGAGATACCTCTACCGGTGCAATATTGAGCTATGCATGGACATTTGGAGACGGTAGCACTGCTACCGGTAAAGACCCGATACATACGTTTGTAAATACAGGCTCTTATCCTGTAACACTTACTGTAACAGACGGCATACCATGTACTGATGCTGTAACTAAAATAGTGCAGGTAGACTCAAGTAGTGCGGTAAGCATACGTGCAAGTGACACCGTAATATGCAGAGGCGGACAGGTAACTTTTGAAGGTACTTATACCACCATAGGTATGACGGGCAACTTATGGACATTTGGTGATGGTGGCAGCTATGCTGACGCTAATCCTATTGCTCATTCGTTCGATGCCATAGGTACATTACCAATAACGCTGACAGTATATTACAGAGCATGTAATACAGTTACTGCAACTCGTAACGTAAAGATCTACGACAATCCTAACATTTACCTCGGTCCGGACTCTGCAATGTGCCCGGGTAGTACTGAGATAGAAATTTATGACCTTGGCAATGCAGGTAATCCATTAGCTACATGGTTATGGAATACCGGTTCTACTGCATCGCACATTATTGCTTCTGAGCCGGGCTACTACTCTGCTACTGTAACAGTGAACGGATGTATCGGTACTGATACGGTATGGATAGCTAACGATTGCTACATCAGCTTCCCTAATATCTTCACGCCGAATGGTGATGGTATCAATGATTACTTCTTCCCACGCAATTTGCTGTCACGTGGCCTGATAGAATTCAAGATGGACATCTTTAACAGATGGGGCCAACAGATCTATGAAACCAAGAATACTGACGGACTTGGATGGGATGGCAAGTTTAATAACGAGCCGCAGCCACAGGGTGTATTTATATACGTGATAGAGGCTAAGTTTAAAGATGGCCAGAAGATAAAGAAGCAGGGTAATGTGACGCTGATAAGGTAAAAACTTAAAAAGAGAAAACTTAAAAGTAAAAAGCAGGAGCGTAGCGCTCCTGCTTTTTTTATGCATTCAGATTTGACAACTTTTTAGAAGTTGTCAAATCTTTACCAACATTTTGACTTTTACCTATTTCCTTCTCTGAACCTAAGACTCACTTCATTCCTTCCTTTTCCTTTTGTAGTTTGAATAAGAGATCGCGGAGACGGGCAGCTTCCATGAAGTCGAGTTCCTTGGCGGCCTTCTCCATTTCTTTCTTGATCTTGCCTATTTGCTTGTCCAGCTGCGCTGCCGTTTTATACTCTACTTCTTCTTCAGCCGCAATGCTTATCAATTCATCTGCTATCGCATACTTATTGTTTTCATCATAGCCCTTTATTTCCAGCACCGATGTCTGCCCCATTATCTCCTGTATCGACTTCTTTACAGTCGTAGGAGTAATACCCTTTGCAATGTTGTTTTGTATCTGCTTGTCCCTACGGCGGCTGGTCTCATCGATAGTGCGCTGCATACTATCTGTGATCTTATCTGCATAGAAGATAACCAATCCGTCTACATTACGGGCAGCACGGCCGGCCATCTGTATCAATGAACGTTCATCCCTTAGGAAACCTTCTTTGTCTGCATCGAGAATGGCCATCAGCGATACTTCGGGGAGATCGAGCCCTTCTCTGAGAAGGTTCACACCCACCAATACATTGATGACACCAAGGCGCAGGTCTCTGAGTATCTCTACCCTTTCCAACGTATCTACTTCGGAGTGGATGTACTTTGATTTGATGTTGATGCGCTTAAGGTATTTATCCAGCTCCTCGGCCATGCGCTTGGTAAGCGTGGTTACCAAAACACGATCACCTTTAGTAACCCGCTTTTCTATTTCATCAAGCAGATCATCGACCTGGTTGATACTTGGGCGGATCTCGATCGGCGGATCCAGCAGCCCGGTAGGGCGAACGATCTGTTCTGTAACTACCCCACCACACTGTTCTAATTCAAACTTGCCTGGTGTGGCACTCACATAAATGACCTGATTGAGCAGCGACTCAAATTCATAAAAATTAAGCGGCCTGTTATCGAGTGCCGATGGCAGGCGGAAACCATAGTCGACCAGTGTTATCTTCCTGGAACGGTCGCCACCATACATACCACTTATCTGCGGTATGGTAGCATGGCTCTCATCTATGACCAGCAGAAAGTCATCTGGGAAATAATCTATAAGGCAGAACGGTCTGGTGCCGGGGCGACGGCGATCAAGAAAACGGGAATAATTCTCAATGCCACTGCAATAGCCCAGCTCCTGCATCATCTCCAGATCGTAAGTAACGCGCTCCTTTATACGCTGTGCCTCTATGTGCTTGCCATTGGCCTTGAAATAATCTATCTGGGCATTCATCTCGTCTTGTATCTCAAAGACAATATTGGCCATCTGTTCCTTTGGTGCTATGTATAGATTAGCAGGGAAGATAGCGGCGTTCTCCATAGTGAGGATGCGCTTCCCAGTATCTGTTTCAAAGCTCTCTATCTCTTCCACTTCATCGCCAAAGAACGTGATGCGATAGCCATAATCAACATAGGGTAGATTGACATCAACGGTATCTCCATTAACCCTGAACGTGCCCCTTGCGAACTCGCCCTGGCTGCGATTATACAATGAATTGACCAACTGATGCAGGAAGGCATTTCTGCCTATGCTATCACCGGTTTTGAAGCGGATAATGCTATTGGCATACTCGGTAGGGTTACCAATACCATATATGCACGATACAGAGGCAACCACAATAATATCTCTACGACCACTTAACAGGCTTGATGT
>CANBQQ010000303.1 GCA_947371715.1 Flavipsychrobacter stenotrophus | reverse complement strand
AAAATAAAACATAACCCGCTTAACACATAACTAAATAAATCACTATCACCTCTATTGAGTAGTTTGTTCAGTTTTATCTCCCCGCGGTTAATTATATTACTTACATTTAATGTTACAAAAATAAATACTTTAAACCCTTTAAAACAGGGCTATTCACACCCCTCCCAGTTCAACATCTATAAAAATAAATGTGTTTGTATTTCATTTTTTTACTATACTAATTTTATATACTAAATACTACAAAATGAATACGCTAATTTTTATATTCATTATATTCCCAAAACAATATTGTTAAAGATTATAAAAACGTTAACATTTTTTTAACACACAAAACCCAAGCTTTTACTGCTTAAAACGTCATATATAAGACATTATTATCTTTCAGTTAATAAAATCACCCAATTTCGCCATGAAATACTCATTAGCCCCGAAACACCCTTTGTTAAACACATTAACAAATGAAAACCAACGCTTTGAAATCAATAGGTGTCCCCTCTGCTTAACAAGGTCCCTAAACAACAACTCCCCTCTTACTATATGTTCGTTTTGTATTCACTAACCAACGTAACATCAAAGCCTTTTGTCGGTCTCTGACCATAAGTGTTCGAAAAGAGTAAAATAGCTCATCATATGTCCCGTAGGGACTACTGGTTTGTAGTAAAACGTAACAAAAAATGTGCATTGCCCCGTCAGGGGTTACCCTTATCTAGGCACATTAACAACTTTTCAAACACTTATGGTCTCTCACCGATAAAGATCTGGACGTATTCGTTACACACCGGTCGAAGCATCTCGCGTAGTTTATCCCAATTATTTCCCACACTGGTCGAAGCGTCTCGCGTAGTTTATGCCGATTATTTCCCACACTGGTCGAAGCGTCTCGCTTCGTCCAAGGCCATGCAAGCGTCCCGCTTGCGAAAAAAAACAGCGCGATCTGCCGTAACCTGGCTGTCCCGCCCGTGCGGGGTGATTCAGACAAAAAACATATCCACATTCACACACCAATATTCCGCTGTATCACCCTACAGCAAAGGCTTACAGAGCAATCAAAAAATGCGGATATCTTCTTTTGCTAAAAACAGCAACCTTTACTAATTTGCACCCGATTTATAAACTGTCACCCTTAGCTTGAGTTTACCCAATAGAGGGGCGCCACGTCAGATCTTTGACTTTATGAACCCTAACCATCCCAAATAGAACGTAGGGGCTGAAAATCTTCAGCCCTGCACCGGGAATTCGTTAAAACCCAATGATTGTAAAGCCAAACGAAAAGCAGCAGACAAAAGTGGCAGCATGTGGCAAAAAGTGGCAGAAAGTGGCAGAAAGTAGCAGTTTGTTAAAATCCGCCGAAACACAACACCACAAAGCATTACAGCCAAATAACCATCACTGAAACTGCCACAAATACGAAAAACTGCCACTTTGCAAAACACACTCAAATACCTCCTCGTCAGCGGTTGTATCGCGGATGCAACGGCAAGGCGCCCCCCTGCCGGCAGGTAGGTTTGTAACGCCCGTTTTGGTTGTAAACTAACACCGGGAATATCAAATCAACATGTAAACAAATTTCGGGACAACGCGAATACCCCAAAATGAAGGCCAAGATCACCTCCGCTGCGCACTATATATCCCCGCCTTACCACTACAAAAGAACGCTGCAAAACAGGCCACAGCATAATACAAGCCATACTCCCCACCAAACAGCTCAATACCCATCAATGTGCAGGCTACGGGCGTATTGGTGGACCCGGCAAACACTGCTATAAAACCGAGCGCGGCAAACATATCTGCAGGCATGCCCATAGCCACTGCCAGCGTATTACCCAGCGCTGCACCAATAAAGAACAGCGGAGTTACCTCTCCACCCTTAAACCCCATACTCAGCGTAATGACCGTAAACACCAGCTTCCACAACCAGCTCTAGTAAGTAACACCATGCCCATGAAATGCATTAACAATAGATATACCGTGCGGATCCTGAGATGTCACACCAAGGCCAAGGTAGTCAGTAGTTCCCACCAACCACGCAAGCCCGATAATGAGGCAGCCACCAACCACAGGAATAAGCCATTGCACAGGAATATACTTGAGCGACAACGCTTTTACGTTATGAGATAGATAAATGAACAACCATGCACACAGCCCAAACAGCGCGCCGGCTATCGCTGCCTTTACCAGCATCAACAAATTAAAATGCAGAAAAACAGAAGACCCACTATGAAAAGAAACAAGATAATGTGTATGATGAATGCCCCATGCTGTACAAACAATATCACCCATAAAACCCGCTATCAGGCAGGGCACCAGCGCATCAAATTGTAGCTTTCTAAATACCAATACCTCTATGGCAAACACAGCACCGGCAACAGGCGTGCCAAACACAGCGCCAAATCCCGCAGCTATCCCCATCATTAATACTATACGGGTATCAGCAGCAGACAGCTTCAACAGCTTTCCTATGCCTCCTGCCATACTACCCCCTATCTGCACCGCAGTACCCTCCCGTCCTGCCGACCCACCAAACAGGTGGGTGATGAGTGTAGCAACCAACACCAGCGGAGCCATGCGGAGCGGCACACCCCCACCCGGCTCGTGTATCTCGTCAATGATCAGATTATTACCACGTTCCGCATCTTTGCCCAAAACCTTATACAGAAAATGGATGGCCACACCTGCCACTGGCAGCAAATACAGCAGCCACATATGCTGCCACCTGTATTGTGTAACCCCATCAAGCAGCCACAGAAAGAAGGCCACAATCGAACCGGTCACCAGCGCCACAGGAATAGCCAGGACTGTCCACTTTAGTAGATACCAAAGTATAAGGCCAGCTTTGAAAAATTGTTTGAATTGTTGCATACCCACAAATAACACATTTATAGTTACCGCGTTATTGCAGTACTATTATTTGCAGGCGCCATCAGCTTTTTAGGGCGGTTGAGTAGGCAGACACCATTGCCTTTTGTTGATACAAAGATAGCCTTTACCCCAAAAACGCCAAATCAAATACCTTTGCCACTATGAACTGGATATTACTCATCATCGCCGGACTGTTCGAAACAGGATTCGCATCATGCCTGGGCAAGATGAAAGAAACTACTGGCACTACTGCCACCCTATGGGGAGCAGGTTTCTTTGTATGCCTTATCATCAGTATGTTGCTGCTTTATAAAGCCACGCTAACGCTCCCTATTGGCACCGCCTATGCCGTATGGACCGGTATCGGTGCGGTAGGCACAGTACTGGTAGGTATCTTCATATTTAAAGAACCGGCCACTTTCTGGCGCATATTCTTCCTCTTCACGCTGATAGGATCTATTGCCGGATTAAAGTTTGTCTCCAGCCACTAAATACCCTTTCTTAAACTCTCGGCATAGGCATTGGGTAGCGGGCTATCCTCCACAGCCTTTGCAGCTTGTTCCACATCATACTCAAATCGTATAAACTCTACAGCTATGCTATCCTTCACCAAAACAGAACTATCATCATTCACTGTCAGCAGCACATATCCACCACGGGCATCACCATCCTTGGGCTTCCCTACCGACCCGATATTTATCGCATGGCGGTATGAGGTTGTACCACCATTAACTTCTTTAAGCACTCTATGATAAGGCTTGTGGGTATGACCAAAGCACATGATATCAGCACCTGCATCGCGCATGATACGCAGCATACTTTTCTCTTCACGGTCTTCAAATAAATACTCATTGATCTTGCGGGGAGAACCATGTACCAGCAGTAGGTTCAGTTGGTCATTATTCAGCTGAAACTCCACTTTGATATGTGCAGGTAATGTACGGAGATAGTGACGCTCCTCATCGTTCATTATCGCATTGGTATAGGTGATGGAAATATTGCCATTGCCTTGCTCTTCATCGGTCTTATAAGCGCACCCGCAGTCGTTGATAGCACGCCCTATACCGAAGTCATAATTGCCGGCAATGGAAGGTATCTTTCTCCTGCGAATTTCGTTCACTACCTCGTTAGGCCATATGTTGTAGCCAACCATATCACCAAGGCAATAGATGGCATCTACATTGCGCCTGTCCACATCCGCAAAGAAGGCTTCCAGCGCAGGAAGGTTGGCATGAATATCACTGAAGAGAGCTATCCTCATAGTTGTTCTTTTAGTTGATGAGCATAATATTTTTTCCAGAGCCAGAAGGCTACATTGACCAGAGATATCAATGCAGGCACCTCTACCAATGGCCCTATCACACCCGCAAAAGCCTGCCCCGAATTGATGCCGAAAACACCAATAGAAACTGCTATCGCCAGCTCAAAATTATTACCGGCCGCAGTAAATGAAACAGCTGCATTTTCAGCATAATCTGCACCTGCCCACTTACCCGCAAAAAAAGCCACTATGAACATAACAGCAAAGTATACAGCCAGCGGCACTGCTATCCGCAACACATCAAAAGGCAGCTTCACAACAAGGTCACCCTTAAGGCTAAACATCACTATTATAGTAAACAAAAGTGCCACCAAAGTAATGGGCGAAATTGCCGGTATATACTTGTTATTGAACCATTCCTCACCCTTCACTTTCACCAGTATTGCGCGGCTTAAAACACCCGCCGCAAATGGTATACCCAGGTACACACCCACTGTTTTGGCTATCTCCGAAATTGATGTGTCAATGTGTAAACCGGGTATCCCCAACAGCGGTAAAAGCACCTGCAGCAAGAACCATGCATATACACTAAAGAACAAAACCTGCAGCAAACTATTAATGCCAACAAGCCCTGTCACATACTCCCTATTACCCTCT